>MTMT01000008.1 GCA_002010195.1 Archaeoglobus sp. JdFR-32 | reverse complement strand
TCGCAAAAGGAAATGGGAGTAGAGTCATTTCAGATTTTTGGTGCAGCGCAGGAGAGAATAACCCTCGCTGAGGATTACCTCTACCTCGCAAGGACATCAGATGACATGGACTCTGCTATAGGATACTTGGCTCTTGCAAAGGAGAGGGTTGAGAGTGCGAAGGTATGGCTCTCCTTGCTTGAAACGATATCAGAGGATATACCGATAAAAAAGGAGGAGATAGAAAGGAGGACCCAGTTCTATCTGAGTCAGGCGGAATCAATCGTTGTATATGCTATTGAGATTGGTGGGTACTCCCAGCTGATTGATGAGGCAGAGAAGAGCATAAAACTTGCGAGAAATCAACTTGAAGAAGGATTCTATGCGGGTTCTGCAGTCTCTGCGATAGATGGAATCACTAAGGCGAGTCTGTCCATAGAGTTGATAAATGTGGACGAGGACACGCTTAATGCTAAGGTTTATTCCGCAAATGAGTCTGCAAGAAGAGCGATAGGGGAGCTTGAGAAGATAATCACACCTGTGCTTCCCGTAGCTTATGTTGAATATGCGGACACATCCGAGAATCCTGTGAAGAGGTTATCGTATTACAAGTTATCCGAGAGGCTTGCAAAACTCATGCTCTCTCTATCGAGGGCTTATCCCGAAAGAAAACTAATTGAGGTTGAGTTCACACAACCATCTGATATGGTAAAAGAGTCCGACATCATTCCGAACATTACTAAAACCAAAATTGAGCAAATAGAAAAGATAGGGAAGATTATAGAGAAAATTCCCGGGTTTGAGGCGAGTACCGCAATCATAGCACTCGTGTTTTACATTGTCTATAGAAGGAGGAAGTAGCAGAACACTATAACACTTGAGGTTGCGAGGAAGTTAACTCCTGAATTACTCAAATGCCCCATCTTCTCCAGAGTTGCACCGAGTATGCTGTCCACATGCACCGCTATGAATCCTGCGAGCAAGGGTATGAACACATCCTTAGCTGGAATAATTCCGAGGAGGAATGCAAGTACAGATACGATCAAACATCCCAAGAATGCGGACACCTCTCCTTTTATCGATATCCCGCCACTCTCACCCGGAATAACTTTTGAGAAATCGGTGATGAGGTACACATCTCTGCTCGTTTTGCCTATCTCGCTTGCCATTGTATCTCCGAGTGCACATGAAATCGAGGCAATGAAGGAAAGGAGGAATATTTCGTATCCATACACGCCGTAGTTCATAGCAAAAAAGAGTGCGGGAAGGCTGTTGGCGAAAACATTCGAGTATCCCCTTGCTCCACCCGCTGGCTCGCCAACACCGAGTAGCTCCTTTTGGGAGTATTTGTATTTCGTTGCAAGGCTTCCGATTATGTAGAATGAAAGCAGTATCAGGAAGAATCTTATGTCTGTGAAAACTATAATGAGGGTTCCTATGAGGGTTGCACTTAGCAATCCGCTCTCATCTGCAACTCCCGCCCTCATGGCGGTAAGTGATAATCCGAAAGAAAGTAGGAAAGCCATTAGCAGTTCTTTGAGGTTTGCCGAAATTCCATAGATGCTGAATATAAGGAAGACCGTGAATGCGGAAGTGATCAGTGTTACTCTATCGTCGTTCTCGGTTTCGATGCTTTTAATCAATGCAGAGCTAATTCCCCCAAGTAGTGAGAGGAAGATGAGGAAGTTCAGGTCGAAATTGATGAAGTTGAATCTGAGGAGGTAGTACAGGTACATAAAGGTGGATAAGGAGAACAAACCAATTTTGATCAGCGGATTTATTCTTTCAAGCTTTGGGTTGCTAAGGTGGTTGTGCAGTAGTTCATTTGCTAAGAGTATGAAAATTGAAACCCCTATTATGTAGTGTTCGACTACCAGACCCAGAACTATCAGGAGCAGTATTACCAGATAGCTATTGAAAGCGGATGTCTCAAAATTCATCTTTTTGAGAGAGAATCTAATTCTCTCTCCGTTAATAACAAGAAAAATGCTGAAAAAAATTGTAAAAATGCCGATAGACAGTTTGAGGTCTCCGAAAGGAACTACAATTGATATAAATACTATTGAAATGATAAATATAGTCTCATTAATTTTTTGAATACCTTTTCCCATTGGCAAAGGTTAAGTAACTTCGATTTTAAAAAACTACCGATGCTTAAAATCACCGTTCCAGAGTTCATCAGAAGAATATATGAAAAAAAGCTTGAAGGAGAAGTTAAACGGGGTAAGATACCATCACACATAATGATCGTAACTGACAGCAATGATGCGGTGAAGCACTTGGAGAAGTTAAGGAATTTCGTTGAGTGGTGTTTCGATTTCGGTATCGAGGAAATCTCTCTGTGTGTGAGCCTTTCCGATGGTCAAGAAGTGCATCCAATCCTAAAGAGGATTGAGGGAGAGCTGGTTAAAATTCCACTCGAGATAGCTCTCTGTACAGTCACACCGGAAGAGTTCAGCGAATGTGAGGGCAAGCTCAGAATAAATCTCATAGTAGGGTATGGTGGAAGAAGAGAGATAACTGATGCCATCAAAAAATTGGCGGAGAAGGTTGAGAAGGGAGAGTTAGATCCAGAGGAGGTATCAGAGAGAGATATTGAGAATCACCTCAAAATAAAATCAACACCGGACTTGGTCATCAAGGCGGGAGAGGACATACCGGAATTTCTGATATGGCAGAGCATATACAGTGAACTTTACTTTCTCGACTCTGAATGGGGTGAGTTGAGATACATCGATTTTTTGAGGTGTCTGAGAGGATATCAACAAAGGGAGAGGAGATTCGGAAAATAGATGGAAGATGGGAAATAGTGAAGATAGTGAGTAGTGAGGGGATATAATGGCAAGAAAACCGGAAAAAATACAGTTTATACCGAGGGAGGAAAAGCTCAGAATCATAAGATCAATAGCGGACTATCAATTCGGAAAAGGAGCGGGTAGAGCCTTGTTTCCGGATTCCTGCAAGTTTATCGTCTCCCCTAAAACCGGGAGAATCAGACAGATAATTGACGATGGTGTGAGGATCGCTACCTTAAAAACCGATTCTGGTTTGTTTAGCTTAAGCATTGAAGGAGCGAGAAGATTACACTCTTTTTTGAAATTTCCCTCTATGAGGGTTGTGGTTTTGAATGATGTAGCCAGCTTCATCTCGGATGGAAAAAATGTTTTTGCAAAACATGTTGTATCTGCGGACAGATCCATAAGGGCGGGGGATGAAGTCCTCGTTGTGGATGAGAATGACAATCTACTGGCAACGGGAAAGGCAGTTCTTGGGTACATAGAGATGATGCAGTTCGAGAGAGGGATGGCGGTCAGCGTTCGGGTGGGAATAAAAAATTGACGGAATTTAAGATAAAAAATAAAATAAACAAACATCATGTGGAATAAAATTATTTATTTGTGGAGTGCATAATTGAGAACATGATTCGAACGAAAAAACCGGAAATTAAGAAGGACATTCTTGTCGATAAGAACAGAAAGGTCATGATCATCCGAAAAAATGCGGTGATAGGCAGGAAAATAAAATTCGATGGGAAGGTCATAGTGGGTATGTCCGCTTGTGTATGGGGTGACATCCATTGTGATGAGCTGAATACGGGAAAGAACACGATCTTGTCCGGGAATGTTAAATGCAGAAAGGCTGTTCTTGGATCAAGAACTGAGTTTAACTATTTAAGCGCGAAAGAAGTTATACTCCAGAACAGATGCAAGGGAAAACATCTAAAAGCTGAAACCGCCATTTTGAGGAAGAATGTATCCATTGAAAAGCTCGAATCCGAAACAGCCTATCTTGATGGGGTTTCAAGCCTTGGAGAGGTTTTGGCGAAGAAGGTTGTAGCATCTAAAACGGAGGAATAGGAGAGGAGCAAATTCGTTCAATCAAAATCAAAAAAAGTAAAAAGTTATTGTGGTTTTTCCATAAGTTTGGTCTTGCTGAGTATTTCTCCATCTTTTGAGTGTGGGTTTCTGTAAACAGTGTCTCCACCTTTCTCTATCTCTCTTGCTCTATCTGCTTCTATTGCAGCCACCCTCATCATCTCATGGGCTGATGCAACGAGCGGGATGTATTTTTCTGGATCTCTCTCAATGAAACAGCCCTTAACATCTATGTCTGCGACCTTCTCTGCGATGTAGTATGCCGCCATAGCCTTTGCTTTAGCGTATGGGTTGGAGAACCTACCCGCCTTCACCGCTCTTTCTGCGGTAACGACCACCTTTGGAAGTTCGGGTGTTTTGCCTTCTTTAAGGGCGGAGATAACTTTATCTATNTCTTCCTGAACAAGTCTGAATGCTCCGGTAGCTGCGAGAACCTTAACGACATCTGCATTGAAGAGAGCCATTTCTGTTGGGTCTAAGAACTCCCTCCTTGCTCCAATCATGGAGTCCGCATTCACGAGGATGTAACCGAATCCCTTCTCCTCGAACTCCTCCTTAGCTTTTTTAGCGGGAGCATCACTAATTACTATCACAGGCTTTCCTTCAAAAGCNTCTCTCGCAGCTTTTGGTCCGGGTAATGCTGCATTCGGGGACACGACGATAATAAGATCCGGATCAAACTCCTTCATTTTTTCTGCGACTTCAGCCTCTTCTGGTTGCATTTTTGCACCACTTGTAACAACTCTTACTGATATATCTCCTCTGTCTGCTCTTTCATCCAGAAGGTATTCCACGAGAAGAGCGGTTCCAATTGCACCCATCTTTACAACGCCAACCTTAACCATATCAACCACCGATTTTCCATAAGCATGAGGTAAATATAACCATTTCTTTTTTTAACTCAAAACATCTTCCGAAATTTTTTTCGATCACTGCTCGCAAATCTCTCAATTAAGCATTTCGGTACTGGTATCTACCAGCGAAATTCATCAATTCTTGGAACATCTGAATAAATCAGAAAATTAAAAAACAAAGCTTCCAACTTCATTCCATGCGAAAAATTTTAATTGTTATTTTTGTAACTATTATTGCCTCAACTTTCTCCACCTCCCTCCATGGAACATACCTTGTTATTTCTGGAGAGGATAAAAAGTGTGTAGTACCCATTTCTGAAAATGAGGTTTTTTCTGTATCTTTCATACATTCTGTTGAGCTATCAAGAGAGATCGATTTCTATAGAGTGGATAATGGTTCTATAAAGCTTTTTAAAACCCTTGTAAAATCTGCGGGATGGGGACTGCCGAGCACCGAAAACTTTTCGGTAACAATTTATAAAGGTGAGGGATGGTTTGAGTACAGAATCGAAAGGGACATCGGGATACTTAAAATCTCGACGACCCAGTTCAACAGGTATCTCGTTGAAACTCAAAATTTTAAAATAAGTCTTGGACAATTTGGAAAAAATGTGGAGATAAAAACAAAGTCAATAAATCTGATACTTGCATTGTTCGAGAGGAGGTGTGCGAGTGGGTGAAGAGATTGATGTAGCCGAGCTTGAGAAGAAATTTCTCCATGAAAGAGATTTGAAAGGGAGGTACGCTCTGATCGTGTCCGTAATTGCGATAACCTTCTCGACTTTTCATGTTATTAACGGCTCGTTCACTGGTCTTTTACAGCACGATATTGTTAAATCAATACACCTTGCATTTGCGGTCGCACTTTCCTTTTTGATATTTCCCAAGACAAAGAAAAGGATCGAGGAAAAGATACCTTATTATGATTTTGTTCTTGCATTAATTGGATTTTATACTGCCTTTTATCTTGCAATGAACTATAGGGAGATCCTTTTCAGAGCTGCAATTGGATACACACTCTACGATTTTATAATCGCCTTGGTAGCTATAATATTCGTTCTCGAAGCGACGAGGAGAGTCGTAAATCCTGCTCTTGTTGTGGTAGCGGTGGTATTTATTCTCTACGCCAAGTTTGGTGCGAATCTACCCGGAGCACTATCTCATCCGGAGTACGAGTGGAAGGAGATACTTGAGCATCTTTACTACACCAAGGAAGGGATTTTTGGCACTCCTATAGCGGTATCATCCAGCTTTGTTGTTTTATTCGTTATCTTTGGGGCTTTTCTTGAGAAATCTGGTGCGGGGAAGTTCTTCATAGATCTCGCTTACTCTGTAACTGGTTGGATGGTGGGAGGTCCTGCAAAGGCTGCAGTGGTGTCTTCAGCACTGATGGGAACAATCTCGGGCAGTTCTGTCGCTAATACCGTCACCACTGGAGCATTCACGATTCCTCTGATGAAAAGAGTTGGTTACAAGCCGGAATTTGCAGGAGCTGTAGAACCAGCAGCATCCACAGGGGGGCAGATAATGCCACCCATTATGGGTGCGGCAGCATTCATCATGGCTGAGTTTGTGGGGATGCCCTACATAAATATCGTTTATGCAGCAATAATCCCTGCGTTTCTCTACTTCTTCGGCGTTTTTTCTGCGGTTGATTTTGAAGCGAGAAAGGAGAATCTAAAAGGGTTGAGGAGAGAAGAACTCCCACATCCCTTACAGGTTTTGAAGGGAGGATGGTTCTATCTCGTGCCCCTTTTCATCATTATATACATGCTTGTTAACGGTTACACTCCCATCCTCGCAGCGGTGTTCTCGATTTACGCGGTTATAGCTATAATGGTTCTCGAACCCATCATTAAAAATTTGAGAATGGATGAGAGCGAAAGACTCCCTATGAAAGAGGTTTGGAAGAGAATANCCTACAACATCTTATCTGCCTTAGAGCACGGTGGGAGAAGTGCGGTTACAGTTGCAATGGCTTGTGCATCCGCGGGAATAATTGTTGGGGTTGTAACACTTACGGGATTGGGATTCAAGATTGCAGCATCAGCAATAGCTTTATCTCAGGGATATCTTCTGATAATACTCGTTTTGACTATGTTTGTATCTCTCGTTCTTGGAATGGGTGTTCCAACAACCGCAAATTACATAATAACGAGTACTATTGCAGCTCCAGCCATAATAACTTTTATGGCTCAGGGATACGGAATGAGTGTAAGGGATTTTCTCGACGCATATCCTGAGCTAATTCTTCCAGCACACATGTTCGTTTTCTATTTTGGTGTTGCAGCAGACTTAACACCTCCTGTTGCTCTTGCGGCGTATGCTGGCTCAGCAATAGCAGGAAGCGATCCATGGAAAACAGGAATAAATGCTGTAAAAATCGGAATTGGCAAGTACTTGGTTCCATATTTGTTCATATTCTCTCCGATACTGCTTCTCGTAGGAATAAATTCGATAAGTGATGTGCTAAATCTGGTTCTGCTCGTGGTATTGATAATGGTTGGGATAATGGCAATAAACGCGGGAACTGTGGGGTGCATCTTAAAACCTTTGGGTAAAACCCTCCGGTTGGTGTCAATTGTGGCGGGAATAATGCTGTTGATACCTGATTATACAATAAAAACTTTGGGTTTGATAATATTCATAGGAATATTTTTAAACCAGTTTTACGGTTTATCTAAGGGGGTGAAAAGAAATGAAATATAAAGTTGGAATTTTGCTCGTCATTGCAATCTCCCTGCTTTTCCTCGGATGCGTTCAGGAGGAGCAGAAGGCGACACCAACACCGGTTGAAACTCCAAAAGAAACTCCAAAGGAAACACCCAAGGCAACACCTACCGAAACGAAAGAGGTTGAGGTTACGATTGTAACTGGTGGTTCTGCGGGAACGTACTATCCTGTTGGTGGAGCGATGGCACAAGCCATAACCGAATTCGCTCCGGGAATTAAAGCAACAGCGGTAACATCAGGAGCATCTGTTGTTAATGCAAGAAAGATTGGTGATCTTGAAGCTGAATTCGGATTACTGCAAAATGATGTTGCTTATTATGCATACAACGGAGTAGAGATGTTCAAGGACGCAAAAGTCGATAAAATAAGAGGAGTCGCAACTCTTTACCCAGAAATAATTCAGATTGTAACGCTTAAAGAGAACAACATCAAGACGATATACGACCTGAAAGGAAAGAGGGTTGCTGTAGGTGCTCCGGGTTCTGGAACTGCTGTGGATGCCTTGCAAATCTTGAAGGCTGCGGGAATCGATGAATCAAATACCGACATAAGGTATCTTAACTTCAAGGAAGTCTCAGACTCACTAAAGGATAAGACGATCGATGCTGGTTTCATCGTTGCAGGAATACCAACAGCAGCGGTCAGCGATATTGCAGCGGTGAGAGATGTTGCTATTGTGGAAGTACCTGATGAGATCTATCAGAAACTTAAGGAAGATTACCCGTTCTACACTCAGGTTTCAATTCCTGCGGGGACATACAAGGGTGTAGATGAGGATGTCAAGACCGTTGCAGTCCTTGCTATGCTTGCCACAAATGCTGACCTATCAGAGGACTTGGTCTATGAAGTTACAAAGGCGATATTTGAACACAGAGATGTTCTTGAAGCAGCACACAAGAGAGCTGCAGATATAACGCTTGAGACAGCCCTAGACGGAATGTCAATCCCACTCCATCCGGGAGCGGAGAAGTACTACAAGGAAAAAGGGTTGATATAATTTTATAATTTTCTAATTAATTTTTTTTAGTTTTGGGTTTTATCTTTAAAGTTTATTTTTAGTGTCTCTCTATTTTTGACTTTTACCTATTCTTAAATTTAATTCGTAGATCTGGTTATATACTTTTATAATTGATAAAAAAGAAAAATTTATAAAGTAGATGTATAGAAGATGTGCAATGAGAGATAGATTATTTGGTATTTTAATCTCTCTGATTCTGGTATTGTTGGTGGTGGTTACCGGTGGGAGTGCAAAAATTCTAAGTTATAAGGGCATACTGTCCTATGATTCTGAATGCATGGAGATTCTGGATATGCTCGCAGCCCTTGAAGGTTTCAGTTACGGCGAAGTGGAAATTGCAGAGCGTCTGTTCGGTGATGAGAAGATAAACTTTGAGGTTGAAACCTGGAAGGGGAAGTGCTATTATGGCATTGGAACCCTCAACGGAGAGGTTGTTATCGTGTCCAACAAGCCCTTCAAGAGTCCAACTATGCTTGCTTATTCAGATTCTAAGACCGTTAAGCTCCTTTTCAGAAATCCGAATGAGAAACTTTTCATGGAGGCGTTGAAGACGGGCAGGATAAGGATTGAGGGAGTTGGGATAACCAATGCCTTCAAAGTGGGTTTGATCAATGCCTTTGGTGGATTCTTCATGCCCCGAATCGGCGAGAGGAATGCAACATTGAACATCACTAAACCAATCTTTGTTTTCAACTTCACATCTCCTGATGATTATGATGGGGATGGCATCAATAACTCCGCAGACATGTGCGACCCATATCTTTTGAAAGAAAAACTGAATGCTACAGGTGAAATAGTAGGTGATGAGGAGGTGAAGTACTATCTCTGCCCCTCCTTCTCATCTAGAATTGGGGAGGAGTATGGTGGAGATTCTCCCTATGTTGATATTTATGATTACACTACCATCAGTGGATGTGGGATAAAGGATACGGATGGTGGGTTGAGGTACTACACGAAGGGTAGCATATGTGTTGAGAGCGTAGGGTATTCTCCTTCAAGGATAGTGGAAGGTCCTTTTGGACANGGGAGATTTGTGAAAGGAGAGATTTACAGCGAGTGCAAGAGGATTTACACGGACTACTGCATCGACGACAAAACTCTCGTTGAGTATTACTACGAACCTCCAAGACGGGTGGTTATAAACAATCCCTTGCTCGGTTCNCAGGTTGTTTACATCAGCGGTGGAGTGANAAATAAAACATATGAGTGCCCCTTAGGTTGCATGTTTGGTGCATGTCTTTGTAAGGATGTTGACATTCAATTTCTTTACTCGTCTGAGATGGGAGAAGAAAACGGAAAAGTTTACTGGCGAAGGGGNNTATACAACAGAAACATATTGGAAGCTTTTAGCTCGTATCCTGATGAACTTGATGGTGGAGGCGACGATGCGGGAGACTATTGTTTGGATGAGACCACCTTGCGTGAATTTTATGTTACACTTAGGAAACCGATAAACACATCATCTCCTGAAGAATGTGTCCTGAGGTCGGAAGATCACCGCTGCGATAGCTGCCTGGACGGAGTGTGCATAAGTAGTGGCAACATCAGAATAGTTGATGTAGATCCGGTACAGGTGGTGTACGGAGCACCTCTGGTCAAGGGTAAAGGCACCGCTTTTAGAGTAATTATCAACTCCACCTTCAGGACTGATATACGTGCTGTGTTCGAGCTCGAGCTCCCGCCTGAGGAGTGGGAGCTTCCAGACAATTACACAGGTTCTTGGGAGATTGAAATCCCTGCTCACGCCAGAACTCACGAAATAATGCTCCCCATTTTCCCTGAAGTTACTGAAGCACTCGAACCAACTCTTCCAAGGTTTTTTGACATTCCCGTAAGTCCGCCGAGACCAACAAGCATAATTCTAGGTCCGTATAATGTAAGCTACAGGGAAGTCCCTAGACCGGTTGCAGATAATGTTCACTTCAAAGTTAGAGTTATCACGAGTCTCAATGAAACTGATAGGAATGATAATGAATTCAGAGGAAGCGTCGACACTGTAACCACGAAGAGAATTAGGATAATGTACTTTATACATGTCTGGGGAAAAACAGAGGGAAGTGCAGAAGACTACACTAACCAAAATCCCCATGTAAAGAATTTTGCATACCGAGAGGGTGACGAATACAGAGTCATGTGTATTGACGAAAATGGAGAAGAAATTTTAACCATCCGAGAGGCTGTGGAGAGAGCCTTGGATAAAGCATACGAAGCGACAGAGTACGTTCTTGGAACAGCACCCATAGCGGACGGTAAGATAGAATACTACATAAACCCTGTGCTCTACACCATCGAAGAGTTTGCAGATGGAAATTTTACCGATCCGGATGTGAGGGATAGTGCAAAGAGAGAATATCTTAGAAATATTAAAAAATTCTCATCCCTTTATGCTGACTACGCAGTCACTCTAAATCCATGCACAAGGGGAGGCCAGAATTGGGGCGATGTTGCAAGTATGATTGGTGCACACCCGGATGCATCTCCTGCTATAGTAGGACATGAGTTACTAAGCCATCAGATATCCGGCTTCCATGAGGAATGTTATAGGTGCAACCCTTACAGACTGCCAAACAACGGGCAAGTCTGCTGTGAGACCTGTGACCATTCTAATAGAGAAGACTGCCCCTACAACAAGTGGTGCAACTCATGCGATGTGGATTGTGAGAGCTGTGTAGCATCTGAAGGATTTTGGGTAAACAAGTGGCGGAAGTATGAAGAGGGGAGATGGGAGGACGGACGCATCGTAGGAAGCAAGTACTACGCCTGTGGCTATATCCCTGTGGATATAACTTGGCAGAGGCTTGGAAGTCTGTGGAAATACAATAGCCAAGAGACCCTTTCAGGAGGTTACTTGGGTCTTATGAATAATTTGAGTAGTTCTGAAGATCCAACAGTTCTCCTTGTTAAAGGTGANGTTTACAGAGACGGTAAAGCAAGGTTTGGTAGCTTTTGGATAAGGGAAGGCTTTGAGGATGGATTAAGTGACACAGGGGATTACTACATAGTACTCCGTGACTCGCATGGGAACATTATCCGTAGCTACGGGTTTACTCCCACCTTCTTCGAAACAACAGAGGAGCACGAGATCAGAGAGATTAACTCCTCATTTTTCACTTACAGTGTACTGTGGGACGAAAACATAAGGAAAATAGAGNTTGTAGATAAAAATTATGAGGTTTTGGATGAGAGATATGTTTCCAAGAATAAGCCGGAAATCCGGGTTCTTTCTCCAAAAGATGGGGATTTGTTTGGTGATGGAGATATAATAACAATAGAGTGGTCAGGTTATGATTTAGACGGAGATACTCTAACTTACATTGTGGAAATGAGCAGAGATGGTAAAACTTGGACACCGCTGACTGGAGAATTAAGGGAGGAAATGTTAGCAATTAATGCAAATCATCTGAGCAGGGGGGAATATGTAGTAAAGGTATCGGTTAGTGATGGAGTCAATACTGCAGAANCTCTATCGGGAAGGTTCTTTGTTGATGTTCCTGAGGTAAAAATCGAAAGAGAGGTCTGTGGAAATAACTTCTGCAACACAGAATTCGAAAACTCCTTAAACTGCCCGCAGGACTGTCCTACTGGTATAAAAGATAGCATCTGCGATGCTGTAAAGGACAACAGGGTGGATCCNGATTGTAAGGAAGGTGAAGATCCAGACGATACCTCAACCTACGAAGCAAAAATCGCTGAAAAGCATGGTGAGAGTGATAGACTTATTTATGGATTGATGTTGGGCGGGAGTCTAATATTGTCTGGTGTTTTTGTTGGAGTGTACAGGTTCGTGAAGGGAAGGAGAAATAAATAGATAACTAATATATTGATAATATCTTAATTTTTCAATTTCAGTTTTAATTCAGGTCTACCTCACATACTTTTCCAGTCGATTACTAAATCTCTAACGACGTCTTTCCTATTCAGGCAATCCTCAAAATCTTCAATTAAAGTTTTGTTCATATCCACTTCTTTGAACTTCAGATATAGGTTAGCAGGACTACTTCTGAAGGATAGTGATGCCATTCTTCCGCTTTTTATCAATCGGAACCCTATGCTCTCAGGAGGTATTCCGCATGTTATTGGACACTCCTTCTCGAGATAGTACCCCCCTTTCACAATTGCACTCAAAGCTCTTGAAAAGAAGTTCGGTTCCCTGATCGACCCCGCACTTTCTGCTCTTGGGTAAGGGTCTTTTACAAAGAACACAGAGATGCCCTTTCTTAGCTCGGGTATCTCAGCGTCAAATATCTTGGTTGCATCCAAGCCGTAGAATATTAGGCTGTATTCCTCTCTTCCGATTTTAAATATTGCGGAAAATCTTCCTTCCTTCCTCTCCTCTTCCTCCAGCACTCCGATTCTATCTATTTTTCCGAGTATATCGTTGAAGTTCTCTTCTGGAAGGTGGTTGTCAAAGAAAACGAGATTCCTCCCGAGAAAGAGAGCGTGTTCTATGTCACCTCCAGATCCTGCATAAACAACGGGCTCGCTGAATTCCTTCATTTTTACCTCTTTCCACAAAAAGATCATGAAGTCTCTCTCAAAGTCCTCAATCAGCGTAAGTAGCTCCTTAGGAATCATTTAAATCCCTCAACTTTCTTTTTATTTCCTCACACACCCTGAATATTAGCTCCATTTCCTTTCCGCAGATTTTTTGCACTCTTATTATCTCTTTGAGAGCTATGGTGTCATATATCTTCTTACAAAGGTAGTTTATGCAGATTATCTCCTTGATTCTTAATTTACAGCCTCCCTCTGATAGGAAAAANCATCCATTATCTATCTCTCGTTTCTTGGGAACTTCTCCTTTGACAAGCAAATTTATCAAAATCACAACCGGATCGAATTTATCCTCGATCCCTCTTCCGCAACAGCTTTTATTCCCGCATCCCGCACATAGAGTTGTGATTCCAACTTCCGCAAGGCACTTCTCACACTCATCGGCTATCTTTTCAAGTTCCTCAATCAATTTTTTGATCTTCCCGTCACTTTTTACGAGATCGAGATTTCTCTCAGCCCATTCTATTTTCTCTTCAATCGGTGAAAATTGCGTTACCCTCATTTTTTAGGCCAATCAAAATCACTTTATATTTAAATATGTTGCTGTTCAGCTTAATTTCATGTACTTATACTTCACAGTCTATGCTCTAATCGGAATTTTGAGATTATCTGCGTTCCTTGTTACCGGTTACTTCGTTCTGCTCGCAGAGTTCTTTCACGGCATAATAGATGTCCTCATTCTTGCGGTCCTCAAGAAGGCAAAGGCTATTTCTGAGAAGCCACCCGATGAACACCACCCTTTCGGACACGGACTGGCTGAGAACATAGGTGCGTTAACAGTCTCGATTGCCTTCATAACTCTCGTATCATTTGAAATTATCAGAGAGGGTTTTGGAAAAATAATGAATCCCGGAGAACTGAACTATCCTGAGCTTGCAATTGTTATACTCTTCTCCACCTTGGCTTTACTGGTTTTTGCTATTTACCGTGCGGGAAAAAGAGAGGGACATGTGTTCTCTGCTGTTAAAACTGAGTTGAAGAATGACATTCTTTCAACCTCTGGAGCGGTTATGGGGGTCGCTCTTTCGGGAGTGTATCCGTTTTCTGATGGAATTTTTTCCATTTTTATTGGATTCATTATAGCATACAATGGAATTAGGCTTTACACTNAGAATGCAAACATTCTAATGGGTTTTAGTCCTGAAAAGGAGTTTTACTCCAGAATAGAAACTATTGTAGGTGAATTTGAGGAAGTTGAAGATGTTCATGATCTCTCGGCTGTTTTCATAGGTAACAACAAAATCCACCTCGATATGCATGTCACAGTTGACGGGGAGATGAAGGTGAGAGACGCGGACGAACTGTCCTCGAAAATATCACAAAAAATAAGGAGGAATTTGCCTGAAGTTGAACAAATCTCCGTCCACTTCTGTTCAGAGTCGAGTGGGAAGTTAAGAAAGGTGGAGGGAGATTAGAGGTTTTGTTGAAAATATTCTTTTTTTCTATTTGTTTTTAAGGAATTTCCCACTAAAAATTGGCAGGAATAAAAAAGTTTATAAAAGATGGGCGAGTTGATGGAAACATGAAACCAGTAGGTCTGGATATTGGTACCAATTATACTAAAACCACCGCTGATGGTAAGGATGTTTTGTTATTTCCCAGTGTTGTAGTATTTGGAGAGGAAAAGGACTGGTCACTTCTAAAAAAGTCTCAAAAGGATGTTTACATCGGTGAGGAAGCATTGGACATCGTACAGAACATGGAAAATGTTGAAATGCTCAGACCACTGCACGAAGGAAGGTTAATGCACAAGTCATATCTTGAATTGGCAAGGTATGCACTCTCATCTCTTAATGTTCTGGAGTCTCAGCCCGTAATTGGGACAGGCTTGCCTGTGAAGTCATCGAGGCAGGAGAGGGAAGAACTTACGAGAAGTCTTGAGAATGAGCTAAATGCAAGGGTACTGCTTCTTCCACAGCCGGTAGGCACTCTTGCCCATCTCGGAATTGAGACTGGAGTCTGCATAGACATCGGATTTGGAACAACGGATGTTGTTGTAATAAGCCACATGGAGTATCTTAAGGGAGATACAATGCTGATGGGTGTGGACAGGCTGTACGATAATTTCGAAGTTACGATCAGGAATAAGGCCGGGATAAGTTTAACTCCAGAGGAGATGACGAACCTTCTGACGAACGAACAGTATGAGATCGGAAGGATCAGAGGTGGTAAAAGGATATCTGTTACTCATGATAACATAATTGATGATTACAACTCTCTCATGGTATCATGGGTTGAGAGGATCTCTAACAGAGCCAAAATGCTAATGGAAGGACTATCAACAACCATAGTGGATAAAATAGTCCTGACAGGTGGAGGCAGTGCATTACCGGGAGTGTACGAAGAGTTCCAGAGGAGGTTCGAGGATGTGGGTAAGATACTCGTACCAGAAGACCCAATAAGGGCTAATGCCAAGGGGTACTATGTCCTCGCCAAGCTCTACGCTGATGAATTAGAGCCAAAGAAGGAATCAAAACCCGTTGAAAAATCCGAGGGAAAGAAGGAGGAAAAGAAAGAGGAAAAACCCAAGAAAAAGAAGTAATTTGATTTTCAGTAGTTTTAAATTTTCCTATCTCCCGTTTCTCACTTTTTGACTTATCTTTTGGGCTGGCCTTACTAATTAAGGAGCCTACTACTTAAAGTACTCTCTTGGATCTGCTATCTCTCCCTTCAGTGCAGAGTATGCTGCTGTTGCAGGAGAGGAGAGATATATCTCTGCATTCGGGTTTCCCATTCTTCCTTTGAAGTTCCTATTCTGGGTGGAAAGACAAACCTCTCCATCAGCAAGCACACCTTGATGTATGCCGACACACGGACCACATCCCGGTGGGAGGACA
>MTMT01000042.1 GCA_002010195.1 Archaeoglobus sp. JdFR-32 | reverse complement strand
CCTGGGCTTCTTCCTCCTCCTCAAGCACTTAGCGGGAGAGCCTACAATAAGCTTGGACACAGATTGGTTCTACAGGAAAGGGGGAAGGGTGGTTATGTGGTTTATAAGAAAACCTCTTGCTAACCTTGGGAAGCGAATGGAGGATATATTCTTCGTTACCCTGCCGAATTTCACGCTATTTGCAGTAAGATTGTGGGAAAGATTCGATCTGGAGGTAGTAGATGGTGTGGTAAATGGCATTTCCAATGCTACAGTTGCTGTATCTTCGAGGATTAGAAAATTGCAATTTGGGGATACACAGGGATACATTTCACTGTTCATGATGGGTCTCGGGATTCTGTTGATATTCTTGGTTCTGGTGAGGTGGTAGAATGATCTCTTTTCTTCTTTCGATACTATTGATCGGCTCACTTCTCTCGTTTTTTGTCAAGAGGTACTCAAGGGAAGTAGCATTAGTTTTCACGGGGATAGCGTTTCTCCTGTCCACTGTTATGTTTGCTAATATGTTCTCGTTCGAAGGGGGCGTCGTTTATGTGGAGAAGGTTCAGTGGATAAGGTCTTTGGGCATAGCGTATCATGTCGGAGTGGATGGTATAAGCATGCCGTTGGTTCTCCTGACCACATTCGTCTCATTTCTTTGCGTCATCTATGCATGGGAGGAAAGACTTCGCCCCAATCAGTTTTACGGACTGATTGTTTTACTTGACTTTGCCTTGGTAGGGGTTTTTGTCTCCCTTGACTTCTTCCTGTTCTACATTTTTTGGGAGCTTGTGCTAATCCCCATGTTCTTCGTTATCGGTATCTGGGGTGGTGAGAGGAAGGATTATTCCGCAATTAAATTCCTGATATATACTCATGTTTCAAGCGTAGTCATGCTCGCGGGAATATTCGCCATATTCTACTTCAATTGGCAGATAACGGGTGAACCAACATTCGACATACCAACACTAATGAAGAATTACATCAATCTCGAGTTTACCCCCTTGTGGAGGGATTTCATATTCTTTGCCTTGCTGTTCGGATTTCTTGTTAAAATGCCTGCGGTTCCGTTCCATACATGGCTTCCAGATGCACATGTGGAGGCTCCGACAGTCGGATCCATACTGCTTGCAGGGGTTCTGCTGAAAATGGGGGGTTACGGTTTGATAAGGTTCCTGATACCAATGAGCGTCAATGCGAACCCGATTTTTATAACAATCATAGCTATTTTTGCTGTGGCAAGCATTCTCTACACACCTCTCGCAGCTCTGCCCCAAAAAGACCTGAAGAGGCTCGTTGCATTCTCAAGCATAGGTCATATGGGATTCGTCTCTCTCGGCGTCTCAGCAGGGCTTATGATTGGGGATCCTGATATGAGGTTGCTTGCCTTAACCGGAGCAACATTTCAGCTGTTTGCTCATGGAGTAATAACCTCTGTTCTGTTCGGTTCTGCAGGAGTTATTCAGCATCATGCTGGAACGAGGTTGTTCGAAAATCTCGGCGGGCTTATGAAGCCAATGCCAAAGTTCTCCTTTCTCATGGTTTTGGGATTCTTTGCATCTATGGGGTTCCCGGGCATGGTGGGATTTGTTGCGGAGTTCTCAGTTCTTGCAAGTTCTTTGGCTTTAATTCCAGTCTTTGCAATTTTAGCCCTTTTGAGTATCCCTCTAAGTGTTGTTTATCACTTGTATGCTCTACAGAGGACTGTTTTTGGTCTGCCATCCAAGGTTTTACCGGAGAGAGATATGTATTTGTATGAACTACTGCCTCTGCTGATCTGGGTGATTACAACTATCTTGTTTGGCATATTTCCCTCTCCCATCTTTGAGATGATTGAGAAAAGCATTAGGTTGATAGGAGGGATAACATGAGTGCTGATATCTTTCCGTTAGTTCCAGCCCTACTCTTAATGGTTGCGGGGTTACTTTACATATTTCCGGGGATGCTTATTGAAAATCGCAGGATATTTGGATACCTTAGCATTGGGGTTCTGATAATTGCGACCATCTTAACACTCTTGACATTCAACGCTTATGTTAAGTACACTTCATACCTTTCGGGTTTGTCCGTTTCACCATTTTCACAGTTTTTCAGTCTTGTTTTTCTCACCGTATCTTTGTTTGTTTGCATAGCGTCCTTGAATTCCATAAAAAGAAACGAGGATGAGTACTACTTTCTGATACTGCTTTCGACACTCGGTATGATGGTAGTTGCAATGTCCGAAGACTTGATAATTCTGTTCATCGGGTTTGAGTTAGCGAGTCTTGCAACATACGCTCTTGCTGGGTTTGAGAAAAAATCGGAGTTAAGCGTTGAAGCAGCTATCAAGTACTTCATATTTGGGGGTTTTTCGTCCGCCTTAATGCTATACGGAATTTCACTTATATATGGTTTTGCGGGTGGAGTTGAGATAGAAAGGATTGTAAATGTTGCTGGAAACAACTTCTACTCCATGCTTGGGCTCGTACTAATCGTAGCGGGGATAGGGTTCAAGTCTGCTCTCGTCCCGTTCCATATGTGGGCTCCCGATACATACCACGGCTCACCTACGATGGTCTCCGCTTTCCTTGCAAGCGGATCGAAGAAGATGAGTTTTGCAGCCTTCTTCAAGATATTGATCCTGATGGCGATTTCTATGAAGCTTGAGATGTATCTGTTGATGGCGGTACTTGCGGTTGTAACGATGACCCTTGGCAATCTGTCTGCATTGGTACAAGAAAGCGTTAAAAGAATGCTCGCTTACTCCTCAATAGCACATGCAGGATACATAGCAATGGCGTATGCGATATTCGCCTTCTCTGGAATTGAAATGGCTATTGCGGGGGGCTTACTCCATGTAGTCTCCCATGCAATAGCAACTGTCGGGGCATTTGTTGCAGTGGCTTATGTAGGTGGATTCATCTTGGACAGGCAGGAATCCTATTTCGGACTTGGAAGGAGAAGTCCGCTGATGGCTTTATCGTTCAGCGTGATACTTTTATCTCTCGCAGGAATACCACCGACTCTTGGGTTCTACTCTAAATTTGTTTTGTTTCTGACAGCGATTGAAGCTAAGCTGTTGTGGCTGGCTATAGTAGCGTTGATAAATTCTGCTTTATCCCTCTATTACTACTCGAAGGTGATTATGAATATGTACTGGAAGGAGACCACCTCGAAATTTGAATCAGAATTTATAAATATTAAAGAAAAAACTATACTTTTGGTAGTGGTAATATCTGCGGTATTGTTGATCGTGCTGGGTGTGGTAGCATCTCCATTAACCGAGTGGAGTATAACCGCGTCGAAAACTATATTTGGGCAAAAAATGTTAGCAGGGGTCTGAAATGTGGATATTTAAGGATCAGGATGTTGAAAAGTTAAGAATTAAGGGAAAGGTCAAGGGTCTAATCAAGCTTCTTGAAGATGATGATCCTGAAATTAGAGCGAGTGCAGCGGAAGCTCTCGGGGATTTTGATGAGATGGAGGTTATAAATGCTTTAATAAGGGCACTGAGAGATCGAGATAGAGATGTTCGATGGAATTCTGCAAAATCCTTAAAGCATCTTTGCGAGAACAAGGTTGAAATCCTCATTCATGCATTTGCACTCAGCAACTCCGTTTTGCAGAAGGTATCTCTTGCATGGATTATCGGTAGCATTGGTGATGCGAGGGCAATTCCCGCTCTTGCAGAGTCTCTTAAATTTGGGGACAAGTTTGTTAGGCGAGCAAGCGTAATCGCAATGGGGCGGATAAGAGACCCAACCGCAATTCCACATCTAATAAACGCCCTGAGTGATTACGATGAGGATGTTAGAAAGAGATCTGCCGAAGCTCTTGGCAGAATTGGAGTTAGAAGAGAGGATGTAATCAAAGCTCTTAAAGAAGGGCTGATGGATGAAAGCTATCCTGTAAGGAAAGCGTGTGCAAGGTCTCTCGAGAGGCTCGGTTGGGAGCCTGAAGATGAGGAGGAGTTGGCGAAGTATCTTTCCGCACTGAAGATGGGGTCTGAATTATTGCTCTTGGGTGAAAAAGCTTTGGAGCCCCTAATCGTTGCACTGAAAGATAGTGATTGGAGCATCAAAAAATGGGCATCCGATATCTTGAGAGAGATAAAATCGGAAAAAACGGTTCAGATGTTGAAATCTACCCTGAACACAGAGGATTGGGCGGTAAAAGTTCATGCACTGAGGGCTCTTGCGGGTATGGGAGAGATGGGAATATCAGCAATCGCGGAGTTGGTGAACGATCCCGATCCGAATGTGAGCGAGACTGCTATTGAGGCTCTCTCTGAATGTATAAGGGGATGTGAGAAATCCGAACGGGAGAGGGTTATGGAAGAGCTATCGAAGAGATATCCCGATATTGCCGAGAAAATAAAGGGGTTGGTTTAGGAAGGTATTGGGTAGCTTAAACTGTTTTATGGTTAAAAGACAAACCTGAACCCCTCTTTTAGTTTGCCTCTCATTTTTCAACTTTTGCGGTAATAAAGAAGACAGCAAAGGATATTGTGAAGACCCATACTGATGCGGGAATTCCTAAGGGATTCATTTTCAGCGAAAACAGCAGTATCGCTGATAGGAATCCCACGCTGAGGGTCAGAATTCCCGATGTTTTTCCGCCGATGTTCCAGTGGAATACACTGAATATGAGGGGTAGTTGACATAGCAAGAGTGTGGAACTCAGAACTGACAGTTCGACGATATAGCCGGGTTTTTGAAGGGCGAACATCGTAATGGCGGAGGTTAGAACCACTATAAGTATCTTTCCTGTATGTATATTCTCACTTTTGAACAGGTCTTTCGAGATCATGGATGACAGGGTGAGAACTATTGAGTTGGCTGTGGTGATGGCTGCTGCGAAAATGCTTAATGACACCGCAACACCCAACCACGAAGGCATTATGCCAAGCAATGTTGGTGTAACTGCGTCCCTATTCTTTATCATTGGTAGTATCTCTGCGTTGCTAAGGACTCTGAGTTCGAGTCCGAGAAAGGTTACGAGTATCGTATAGATGAATCCGAAGAGTCCGAATAGGACAACCATCCTTCTCAACGCAATCTCGTTCTTCGGAATGTAAAGCCTCTGGAATACCTGCGGGTTTGTTAGTGCAAAGAAAAACCACGGAACTGTTAGTGCAACGAATCTGAATGGCGTCCATACCTTGTTTGGAACTACCAGCAACTCCCCAAGTTTCGGTAACTCTTCAAAGAAGGATGTATTTTGAAAACCATAATTGTAGACCCAAATTACTGTTGATAGTGCAAGAATGAGCATAAAAACTCCCTGAATTGCATCAGTCCATGCAACGCTTCTTAATCCTCCGAGAAATGCCCAAAATGCGATTAAGAATGCTGAGATGATGACTCCGGTGGAGAAATCCAGACCAGAATTCTTCTCGAGAATCAGAGATACTCCGATTAGCTGAACGGAAATGTAGGGTATGAGGGCGATTGAGACGATTATCGCCATTGTTCTTGCAACGACATCTCCGTACCTGTCTGCGATCATATCTCCGGGTGTGATATATCCTCTCTTCTTCCCCAATTCCCACACTTTCGGGGCGTATGTGGAGAGAAGTAGAAGCGTTCCCACGAGATAGAATAGCTCGAATCCAAGTGCCCCCACACCGCTTGCGTATGTTAAGCCTACCAAACCCACCATCATGAAAGCTGAGTATGTTGTTGCGGAATATGTCAGGGCTGAGATGATTCCGCTTATCCTTCTACCTCCTATGTAGTAGTCTTCCTGACTTTTAATCCCCCTCATCGCGTAAACGGCGATTGCTGTTCCTATCACTGCATAAACTACAAAAGCGTAAATGAACATGTCACCACCTCGAAATGGATATGTACACAAGATAAATACCTGTTATGATAGACCAATAAGCGTATGTGGAGATGTCATAGCTTTTTATAGCTACGAACGGTACTATCATTGCAGTTAATATGATTATAGCCTCCAGCGACTTCATCGAACAATTGTTCGATTTAGGGATTAAAAAATTTTCGGTTGTAACACTGTGAATGAGTCTCGAAAGTGAGGGGGCGATTTAGAAATTGCCGTTCTCACGATACATTTAAAAACGATTAAATCTAACTTAAAAAGGAATGAGCATAGATTTCTTATCTGACAGATACCGTCTTAAAATAAAGAGGGTTTATCCGGAAGATTGTCAGCTTTGCATTAGCGGTTATACCGGAAAAAAATGTAGGTATCTGATAAAAATCAAGAGGGAATTTTATTGTATTAGAGAGGCGGTAAAAGGTGTTGACTCGAGATTGAAGTATTAATGCTTGGTTGCTGGGTCTTGGTTGCTGACCCCTCACTCTACCACACACAATCTCACAAATCTCACCACACATTTATCATGAAAATAACGAAAAATATTAAATTTATGAATGGCACTTCAGAAAATAGTTTCGAGAATATCGAAAATTTTGGAAAAAATTGAAAAGCAATTTGCTATCGTAGAGAGGGATAGACTATGAAAATCAACACTCTAATCCTTGCTGGTGGGAAAGGAACAAGGCTATGGCCCTTAAGCAGAGAAGATTATCCGAAGCAGTTTTACAACATTTTCAACAAATCTCTCTTCCAAAAAACTGTGGAAAGAGCCTTGATTTTTTCAGAGGTTGAGGACATTTATGTAGTGACGAATAAGAAGTACAAATTCCGGATTTTCGACGAGATGGATGAGATGGGTATACAGCTTCCTGAAGAAAACATACTGCTCGAACCCTTGGCTAAGAATACCCTTCCCGCAATATATTATGGATTGAAGGTGATCGGAAACAAGAATTCGAAATCTGTGCTTGTTTTACCATCTGATCATTTTTTGGAGGTAAATGAGGATTATATGAATGCGATGAGGGAGGCCTGTAGAATTTCTGATGATTATCTTGTAACCTTTGGGATTAAACCCACCAAACCACATACCGGGTATGGGTACATAAAACCCGGTAGAAAGATCGGTGAGAGGAGCTATGCTGTGGATGAGTTCGTTGAAAAACCTGATGTGGATTCTGCAAGAAAATATCTCGGAGAAGGCTACCTCTGGAATAGTGGAATGTTCATGCTGAAACCTGAAGTTTTTGAGGAGGAATGCAAAGCACATCAACCCGACATCTTTAATGCGTTTAAGGAAAGCGATATTGAGAGAGTGTACGCTCAAATCCCGGAACTGTCTGTTGACTTTGGAATAATGGAAAAGACGAATCGTTCTGCGGTGGTCTCTCTTGACACATTGTGGAGCGATGTGGGAAGTTTCGACTCTCTGTACGAAATTTTTGAGAAGGACGAGTCTGGAAACGCACTGAAGGGAGAGTGCATAACAATCAACTCGAGAAACAATCTCGTTTTCGGAGGAAGGCTTATTGCTCTCGTAGGTATCGAGGATTCGGTGGTTATTGATACTAAGGATGCAATATTGGTTTGCAAAAGGGACGAATCGCAGAAGGTGAAGAATATTGTTGAGATTCTGAGGAGGCAAGGGGACAAAAGAGCAGAGATACACAGAACTGCTCACAGACCGTGGGGAAGTTACACAATTCTGGAGGAAAATCAGTTCTATAAGATAAAGAGGCTGACTGTGAAGCCTAAGAAAAGACTGAGCCTTCAGAAACACTATCATAGAAGTGAACACTGGGTTGTTGTCAGAGGCACAGCCAGAATAGTAGTCGATGGGGAGGAAAGGATTCTGAGGAATGGGGAAAGCACATACATCCCTGCGGGAACTATCCACAGGCTTGAAAATCCAGGTTTAATTCCTCTCGAAGTTATTGAGGTTCAAATTGGTGAGTATCTCGATGAAGATGATATAGAAAGGTTTGATGACGACTTTGGCAGAAAGGTGGATGAATGAGTGCACTACTCTTTGTTCTCGTTTATGTCCCAGTTCTTGCAATTTTATGGTATGTGTATCACAAAGATAAGCTCGAACCGGAGCCCAAGAGGTATGTTCTTTTCACCTTTCTGTATGGTTCAATCGTATCCATTGGTATCGCGATATTTTTTGAGAGTATCGCTTATGTGGTGGTCCCTCAAACTGCCCTGACGATATCGATTGTTTCCGCGATTATAGAGGAACCATCTAAGGCACTTGCGGTTAGATTTGCTTACGATTCTAAGCAGATGGATGGAGTTATGGATGGAGTTGTTTATGGCGTATCTGCTGGACTCGGTTTCTCCGCAACTGAAAACATTCTTTACGGGCTCGGTTTCGGCATCGAGGTTACATTAATCAGGGCATTTCTGACACCAATCGGGCATTCTGCATGGGCGACGATAACCGGAGTAGGTTACGGGTTAAAGTCTGGAGGGAAAGCTAAAACAATTCTGCCGTTTCTCTCTATTGCAATCCTATTTCATTTTACATGGAACTATCTCGTTTTTCTATCTAAGGATCCTATCTATATTGGCTTTATCGCACTGCTCTTCCTTCTCAATGTATTGGTTATACGGCACTTCGTCTATCTGGGAGAGAGGGAGGATAGAGCGAAATACTTGGGAATGTAGATGACAAGCAAGAGCTTCATCAAGCTCTCACCATGTTTTATTCAAAAAGTTTTTTATGTATGAAAACACTTCAAAAATTAATGGAAAAACCCTCTTCAGGAGTTTCTCCTATCTTTGGTATGGTGTTAGCCTTAGCTATTATCATCGGTTTGATAGGTATCCTCCAAAGCTATGCGGTTCCGATATGGAATTCCGAAATAGAATCCAAGCACTATCTCATGTTGAATGATCAAATAAAGCAGATACCTTCGATTCTCGATAACGCAGAAGCAACAAAAACATCTGCAACAGTATATCTCGATTTAGGTGTGGAGTACCCGCAGAGAATGTTCCTATTCTCCCCTCCTACATCGGGAACAACTATCTCCACATACAACAACACTGTGTTCCTCACCTACACCGAACAGCTTCCAAACGGAACCACGAGGGTTGTAAATAAAACTTTCAACACATCGTCATTTATAGTTAAGCCCAATTACTACTACTCCAATCCCAAACCTTTGGTTTACGAACTTGGCTCGATTTTTTTGGATGACGGTTCGGATTCGCCTGTGCTCTCTCCGGTGAATATGATTTCAGGCAGTACTATGAAGGTATATGTTATCTCCACGAATATCGGAACATTCTCTGGAACGGAAACATTCGTTCTAAGCATTCAGCCCCTGTCTGTTGGCTCCATGATCAGCACCAAGAATTCTACCCTCAACTTTACCACGAGATTTCCGGACAGGTGGGAGAGAGTATTCAATGCCTTAGGGTACACCGTTAGTAAGAACCCTCCGTGGGTTAATGTAACCATAGACTCTCCTCTGACGATATCCCTGCCATATTTTGTGGTAACCAAAGACATCGTTGGAGCAGAGAAGTTACAGCCTTACAAGATCATCAAGCTTGGTGTGGATACGAGCATTCTTACTGGACAGAGCATAGAACTTGGAGTTAAGGTTGTGGATTACTACGATAATCCAGTACCGGGGGAAGCAATTAGTGTGAATGTGACCGGGACGGGATACATTTTACCAGACAAGGTAAACAACACAACGATCGTCACAGGTAGTAACGGGATCGCGGAGGTAACATTCTCCGCAGAGTATCCGGGAACTGCAAAAATTTGGATGAATTCAAGTGTGGGGAATGTCAGTTATACGATAACAGTCAGTAGTGGTAGCGGACCTCCGGTAGCTATGACTCTAGATCTACTATCCGAGCCCTCAGGTGTGATGCACTACAGGTTGACCGCTCATCTGGAAGACATGCAGGGAATCCCACAGCCCGATTATAATGTGAGTTTTGCAACCAATCCATTCACGGTTTCTGTTGACCCTATGATAAACAAAACGGATATAAACGGAAATGCAAGTTCTATTGCGGGACTCCAAGCGTGCACGAATGAACTGCAGAACACGACATTCGGAGCATTCTCGAAGGTTGAGCCTTGGGGGACACCTTACGACATAGTTTCGAATCTAACCCTCCCAAACTATCCGTGGGAAAGTGGATGGAAGTATAAGAGGAACATAACTATAACTTCTCCTGAAGCTAAGACGAACACGAATGTTGTGCTAACATTCACTTCGGATAACTTTGATTTCAGCAGTTCGAATGGAGATGATTTAAGGTTCTTTGCCAATTATACGAGAACTGTTTATGAATTGCCAATAACCCTCAGAGCTTATCCTGTTTACGAGCTTCCGGTCTTGTTGACCCCTCCCTCGTTTGACATCAAGAGAGTTAACATCACCATCAAGCGAGATGGGTGGTGGAACAGTAGTTGGAACTACAGAATACCGATAACCTTCGAAGAAGGGGGCAAAAAGTCGAGGATTGAATTGAACTCATCCAACTTTGATTTTTCCAAGTCGGATGGGAGTGATTTGAGGTTCATCAAGACGACTAAGATAGCCGAGATACCAGTCAAGATCACATCGTCCTATTCAATAGCGGGATATCAGCTATTGCTGAACATAACAGATCCCGCGATACTTTCCCTGATCAAGGATGGCTCGGATATTCGCTTTTATGAGTCGCAGGTATCGAACCCGTATGCAGAGCCGTATACGGGTATTCCGTACTGGATAGAAAATTTAACGAACAGCTACGCTAAGATATGGGTCAAAGTCGATGTACTGGCTGGGGAGAAGATTATATACATGTATGCAGGAAAGAGAGCCACACCGAAGTCCTCTTTTGATGGTGTATTTACGAAGGACCCGGATGCACCATCTGACACGGGGTTGATTGCGGAATATCACTTGGACGAGGGTTCTGGGACGATTGCGGGAGATGACACATCTAACAACTACAATGGGGTTCTGCAGAACAATCCACAGTGGCAAAGTGAGGATGGAGGTGTGTGGGATAGCAGAGAGGATGTTAAGTTTTCCGTGGGATCAGCTCTCAGATTCACATCTTCTGATGACAGAATGCAGTTGCCAAATTCTGTTCTGAATGGAAGAACGGAGGTTAGCTTTGAGTGTTGGATCAACACAACTGATGACACCTTTGCAATAATTTCTGGAGCGAACTCTGGTCAGGCTAATGAGTATCTGATATTTTACACGAGCAACAGGTTGTACCAGTTCATAAAGGGTAGTTCAAGAAGCGTTTCTGTAACACTGAACGATGGAAAGTGGCATCACTTGGTAGTTGTAAGGCACTCAAATGGGACGATCGATTACTTCGTTGATAGTGTGTTGATGGACTCAGACAGCGGTTTAAGCTCAAGCCCGCTGGTAATAGATCCGAATGGATTGTGGATAGCAAGTGAACAGGACAGTGTTGGTGGAGGATGGGATCCAGATCAAGAGTTTGAAGGGATTATTGACGAAATCAAGGTGTACTCTCGGGCTCTATCTCAGCAGGAAGTCAGGGCACATTTTGAGAGGAGAATCTACGCTGTTCAGCCACAAGTGGATATATGGTATCCGGTTAGTATTGTGAATGAAACATTTGAAGAGATACCGTACTTCGTGGAGTACTGGAATGGGAATATAGATAAGGCTGTTGTGTGGGTGGAGTCCCAGAATGATACTGTTTATATGTATTATGGCAATCCCTCAGCTCAATCGGAGTCAAACGGAAGTGGAGTTTTCAGATTCTTTGATGATTTCGAAGTGTGGAATGGTTGGACGAACTATAGTTCTGGATGGGTGGAACAATTTAATCTGAGTGGAGATATGGTTTTAAGGAAATACAAAAACAACGATCCTAACGGCGGGTACAAACAGATTGGATTTACGACATCCAATTTCATTTTGGTTTACAGAGACTATAGAAGAAGCGGTGATGATCAAGGAGGAGGGTATAATCGAGTTAGCTTGGAAGATTCCGGGTTCAACGGATATGGGGCACTTAGAAGAGGATATACGAGTGGAAATGGAGACTTTAGAATTGAGAGGAGAACAAGTGCGTCTGGAACGAGCCTCGTCTATGATACCGCCTATATGCCGATGAACAACTGGTACACCCTCATTTTGACCAGATCTGGAAGTACCCTCACCGCCTACATTTACAATGAAGAAGGGTTAATAAAATCGATTACCACTACGGACACGACTTATTCGCTCTTTGACAGGGTTGCGGTGAGAGGGGGGTACACTTATTACCTCCAGTTTGTTGGAGTTGATGACTTTAACGGTTTTTCGGAATACACCATTGGGAGTGAGGAGGGTGTGAACTGGTACGGGTGGGTAAAGGTTAGAGTTCCCTCCTCGTTCTCTTCCACTTCGGATGGAAGAGACATAAGGTTCTTCTCAACTCAGGTCAGCGATCCTTATGCTGGAGGACATCTCAACCACAACCTGAGCTTGAATGGATCGTACTTCGATATTTGGGTTGAAATACCGCAATCTTCTGCGTTCTCGGATGAGAAAACGATTTATATGTATTATGGCTACCCGATGGCGAGTCAAATAACCATGCCCCCGTATCAGGAGTCCAATATGTATGCTTTTCACTCCTCTCCGGTTTCCGCAGGGGTTAAGTACCTCCCGCTCGGGGATTATCAGATTCCTATCGAGATCACCGATGAGAATGTGCTTATAAGGATGAGTGAGAACGGGGAAGATATCAGAGTGTTCGAAGATCAAGTTTCTGATCCATATACGAATGTGACTGGAAAAATCCCGTACTGGATAGAATCCAAGAACTCCTCCTACCTTAAAATATGGATAAAAACCACATTGAACTCTCCGAAGACGGTTTACATCTACTATGGCGACGAGAGTGCAACCTCTGAGTCAAATGGGGAGTCGGTTTTTGATTTCTTTGATGATTTCTCATCCTCCATCATCAACTCGTCAAAATGGGAGGAAGTTAACTCGATAACATATTCTACGGGAGATTATCTCAGGGTTTCTGGAGCGGTAGGTTGGATCTCCCCGGCATCTTCCGGGTCTTACCTTGTTGCAAGATGGAATAAAGGAACTCTTCCGGATTCGTTCGCGGTTGAGTGGAAGCAGAGAGTTGAAGATGTGGATGCGGGAGAGCGAGGACAACTCGGAGTGGCTTTAATCCAGTTGGGAGGTTCAATAGTGGTGTTTGCGGGAACTGAGGACAGCTCAAATGCTGTTGAACTGTCCAATGTGCTGTTGACAGATTCAAGTGTAGTCTACTCCTCTTCTGTATCTTCCTCTGTGGAGGAGAGATTCAGGCTTGAGAGAAACGGAGACGATTACAGATTGTATAAAGATGGCAGTTATCTCTCAACTGCAACCACATCCACAACTCCCTACTCGCTCGCTATTGGAGCGGGGCAAAATGGAGATTATCTCGATCTTGCCCTTGTGGACTACATCATGGTTAGAAAGTACTCTCCTTACGACTCTATGGTTAGCTATTCTGTTGGCAGTCCGACAAAGATCTCATACACATCTGGTGAAGTACTCAAGCCCTTTAAGATTATAATCGAAGACCAGAATGTTTTGAGTCACATCGCAACATCTGATGGAAGAGACATAAGGTTCTTTTCAACTCAGATCAGCGATCCATATTCCACGACTTCCAACAGGATACCGTTCTACATTGAGGAATTGAACTCAGATAGGCTTGCTGTTTGGTTGAAGTACGAGTTTATTGGAGAGAAAACCATATACATGTACTACGGTGATCAATCCGCATCTGAGCAACTTAGTGATCCATCCGCTGTGTTTACAACATTGGATGGTGTAATTGGGCTGTGGGACTTTGAAAATGTTAGCGGTGGAGTAGTTTATGACAAATCTCCGCTGTCGAATAACGGGCAAATGTTTAACGGGGTATTTGAGGTTACAGGTGTTAAAGGAAAGGCTGTGGAATTTGACGGAGTGAATGATTACATCGAAGTACAAGATGACCCATATCTCAGCCCGCAGGATAACAATGGGAATGGTGATACGGGGGAGCTAACGATCGCTGGATGGGTGAAGGTCCTCGCTCTGGATACAGACTCTCATGCCCAAACCAGACAGCCTATCGTTTCCAAGGGAGATACTGGTGAGTGGGAGTATGCTTTGTATGTTTACGATAATTACCACTTCGGTTTCTCGCTTTGGAGGAGTAGTGGGGCGAGTCATACGGAGATAGTTGATACAACTCACACCTTTGAACTCAATAAGTGGTACTTCGTCGTGGGAGTATACAAGAATGGTGTGGAAAACAAGATCTACATCTTCAACGAGACATCCTACATTGGTGTGTATTCTGAAACAACACAAAATGGTCAGCCGGGAGATGGGAGTTCTCCTTTGAGAATAGGCTCGAGGAATGATGGACAGTTTTTAAAAGCGGTGATTGATGATGTAATAATGTTCAACAGAACTCTCAATTTCTCTGAGTTGGAGCAGATAAAGGATTCGAAGTTCATAAAGGCTGGAGGGGTTGTTGCTATCGGGGACACTTCAAGGTCACCGGAAGTAACCCTCGGTAGCGAAACCACAATAGCCAACGGTACTGACTTGAAGTATTGCCCGTATGATGTTGTGGAATGGAGCAGTGGTTACGGGGTAGTGAACATAAGCATACCCTACCTCAGTGCAGGGGACAATCTTATCGAGATGTACTACGGCTACGATAGAGCTTATCCGGAGGAGTGCAATATCACCAACGCCATAACTCTTCCATATATTGTCGGTCAGAGGGAAGAGATTTAGATTGCGAACGGAGTGCAAAAAATCTAACCATCGGGGGTTTCAATACTCTCTCGATACTCCTCATATTTTTTCATAGCGGATTCAGCTCTCTTTTTCTCTCCAAGTTTTTCGTAGGCTTCAGCAACATGTTTCCACCATGATGGATCACTTTCAGCCTCTTTCATGCAGTACTCGAGAAATCTCTCCCATGCTGATTTTGCATTCTCTTTATCGTCGAGTTTCTCGTAAATCTTGGCAACATCCTCCCAGAAAACACCCTCTTCTTCAGCCTCATTTTTGTAATATTCGAGAGCCTTTGCCCACATTTCCTTTGCCTTTTCTTCGTTTCCTGCGGATTCCCACATTTCAGCAACATCTTCCCAAAACCACGGCTCCTCTTGTGCATATTTTTCCAAGCATTTTGCGGATCTCTCAAGGTTTCCAGCTTTTTTCCAGAATTCATGTGCTTCTTTTAAGTAGTACACTTCTCCCTTCTCTTCTGCGAGATCCTCGTAGATCTCTGCAGCTTTCTCGTAGTCTCCAGCCTTCTCAAAACACCATCCAGCAGACTCCTTTAGTCCGGCTTTTAGGTAGTTCTCTCCAGCTTTTCTATAGTTTCCAGCTTTCTCATATTTTCTTGCTGACGCTCGGTAGTTTCCCGCTCTTTCAAGAGATTCAGCAGACCTTAGTCTTTCGGATATTGTTAGATCTGGTTCCATTATCCACCACATTCCGACAATAAACGCGATTACATACACCGAGATGATGTACCCTATGTGAATCGGGTTCTGCCAGAAGTAGCACTGGTAGAGTACATAGCCCGAGGATATCATTCCCAGAAGTGTTATAATGGAATATTTAAACGATCTCGCATATAGCAGTACGAAGAATATCAGAGTGAATACGATAAACATACCCAAGTAGATCAAGCCCACGACAATTCGTAGGAGTACGATGAAGCCGAAATAATACCATAATCCTCCTGCAACAATCAACAGCAATGCGATGAACCCTGTAGCCAAGGCGGTAAACCTGTCCATTCTTATCACCAAGGATTAACAGTTCTGAAAAATTTAAAATCTTTTCGGATATCACTGGAATGAATTTGGACAGAATAACTGAAAAATTTTTAGATGGTTTAAGGTATTGAAACAGATCTTAAAGGATGTTAACGCGACTTAGACTATATCAGAGATTATCATCGAGGAACCTCCTCATCATTTTGGACTCGTTCCATCTTGCATCAACACCTTTCAGAATGTTGTTGATTCTTTCAACACTCTCTAAGAACACCTTTCTTGTCTCCTCATCTTCAATTCTTAGTTCCGAGAATCCGCTTATGATTGCCAAGGGATTTCTTATACCATCGACAAGAACTGCGAATTGATTGATGTTTTCCTCTATTACTTCAAACGCTTGCCTCTTCGCCCTATCGAGCAGTATTATGTAGTTGGCAAATGCGAGATCTCTTGAGAGTGTTGTAAGTAGCTTTATCTCAGGGGACTCCGGAAGAGTACCTTTTATATGGAAAACTATTATACCTTCGACTCTTCTCTCCAAGATCATGGGGATTATCAAACAAGAGGTGTCAGGTAATGAACTGTAAAT
>MTMT01000077.1 GCA_002010195.1 Archaeoglobus sp. JdFR-32 | reverse complement strand
TTTTTGGTGTTAAAACTTTGTGGAGATAATGGTAGAAGGTGTTGAAAGCGAACAGAAACAGAGGCCAACAAAACAGTAAACAAAAAATCGAAATCGACCGTTAAATATATAGGAGTGGAGGAAATTTAAAGATGATTGAGGGGAAATTTGGAGTGGAGTTGTATTGAGGACGGAGCTGTGAAATTGAGAAGCGCGAAGTAGGATAGTTGGAATGCTTTAAATCTCAACGCTCTGGAAAATGGTTTGAAAAGGAGAAAAGATGGGAAATAAGAAAAGGGAGAGAAAAAAATTAAAGAAAAATCAAAGAAAGGTTAAGTTAAAAAGATTAAAAAAGGTTAAAAAGGTTAAATAAGGAAAGATTAAAAAAGAAATAAGAATTAAAAATCTCAAATTGAGTTGCAACTAAAAAATCTTTGAAAATAAGAGGGATCTGTATGGGGTGGAAGATACGACTCAGAAAGAGGTTCGGTTTTCTGTTTAAGTGGATATTCAAAAAGGACAAGATGAGGATTGGGATTTACGGTCCTCCGAATGCGGGGAAAACTACACTTGCCAACAGGATACTGAGGGATTGGACCGGGGACATAATGGGTTCGGCAAGTGATGTACCGCATGAAACGAGAAAAGCGAGGATGAGAGAAGGTGTTAGGATTGAAGTGGATGGAAGGTCGCTGAACATCGACATTGTAGACACTCCCGGGCTTGCAACTAAAATCGACTTTCAAGAATTTTTAAAGTATGGGATGGATGAAGAAGAGGCAAAGAGAAGGGCTAAAGAGGCTACGGAAGGTGTTATAGAGGCAATAAAATGGCTTGATGACCTTGATGGTGTTTTACTCGTTATGGACTCATCTGAGGATCCCTTCACACAGATAAATGTAACTATCGTTGGAAATATTGAGGCAAGAGGTTTACCTTTGCTAATTGCTGCAAACAAAATCGANCTGCCAAACGCATCTCCCGCGAGAATAAAATCTGCATTCCCACAGCATCCAGTCGTTCCAATCTCCGCATTAAAGGGTTTAAACATCGATAACCTATATAAGCTCCTCGCCGAAAAATTCGGGTGATATTATGGAGGGTGTTCAGCTAAATCTGATCTCAAANGATAGACTCGACAGAATGGCGACCATGGAAAAGCTTAGAATGATCCTCGATGAGGTTAAGGCTGGAAAGATCGTAGTGCTTGAATCCGGCTTAACTCCTGAGGAGGAAGCTAAGCTGATAGAGATGACTATGCTTGAGATAGACCATGAGAATTTCATTGGGATAGAGGTTGAGTCCTACCCCCAAAAAGTAGTGAAATCATTTTTCAAGAAGATTTTCGGCAAAAAAGAAGGAAGGTTAACCTTGATAGGNCCTGCCAACAGACTGAAGACTCTGGAGAAACATGAGGATCAAATAAGGGCTCTTGTGCAGTTCAGTTAAAAGGGAGGTCTCTATGCCACATCAGTGCACGAAATGCGGAAAACAGTATCCCGATGGAGACATGAGGATACTCAGCGGTTGTGAGTGCGGTAACAACAAGTTTCTATATGTTCCAAAAGCAAAATTAGTAGAAGAAGAAATAAAAGAAGTGGTTAAAGAGGAGATAAAGGAGATTGAAAAACAAGCCTCGGATTTGGGGATTGCGAGTGTGAAAATTCTCGAACCGGGAAAGTATGAGATAAATTTGGACAGGCTATTTAAATCGAAGGAGATANTAATAGCTCTTCAGGAAGATGGGAAGTATGTGATACATCTTCCGTCTCTCCTAAGGAAGCAGAACAAGGAAAGCAAGTAAGTTTTAAAAGGCCCCCCACTACAACCACACTGAATCGTTCTTTACCCAGTTGTACTTGAAAACAAGCACTCTAAATCTGTTCTGAGAATTGTTAATAACATAATGTATAGTTTTTGGCTTACAGAGGAAAATATCTCCTTCTTTTGCCCGATATTCTGTACCTCCAAGTCCGAGAATTGCAGAACCTTCCAGAATATAGAAAACTTCGGTTTGGTTTCTATGGTAGTGCTTACCCACCTCTGAGGAAGGAGAAACCTCGACAATCTGAACAAAAGAGCTTTCGGAGATATCAAACACTCTTATGGTTTTGTACCCATTCTTTTCCTCCCATTTGGTCTCATCAAATTCGAATTTCATGTTGGAAAAATGACTATCCAATAGTAAATATTTTCGCTTGGTCGCTCCACTATTCGATCCGTCTATTGAGTCCAGTGCGTTTAGTGCACTAAAATCCACCACTCTAAAACACATTCAGTATCTCTCTCAATCTCTTTAAGTCGCCCAGATGGTAAACTCTCTCCTCAATTGCATGTATTTCGATCTCATCATCCCTGAAATCATTTGTAAAGTCTGATAGAAATGACTCCAACGACAGAATATCGCTACCAGAGACCATTGAGGAGAACGCAGGTAGAACGATCAGTTTCCTATCTGAATCCTTTGAACCNCAGACTAAAAAGCAGGGATATGTGTATATCGAAAACGAAACTCTGAGCTTTACCGAGGGATGTTCGTGCCCTATTATAATCCTGTCAGAGTTCTTTAGTTCGTCGTGAAAGCTGTGTCCGTGTGTAATAATCCATCCATTCACCTCTAAGTACGGTTCAACCTCAATGTCGTACTCGGAAAGGATTGCGGATAGGTAATTGTCGTGATTTCCTCGTACAACTCTTATTTTCAAATCTGAGAATTTTTCCACGAATTGTTGCACATCGTTCCATTCATAAGGCATATTTCTGCTGAACTCGTGTTTCATGTCTCCCGCAATGATTAACTCTTTGATGCTGTGATCGTTTACGATCTTCTCCACTCTTGCTACGATTTCATCTATCTGCAATCTCGGTATGGATCCGGGCATGGATTGCTCTATTCCAAGGTGCAGATCGGATATTATTGCTCTCCTTCCAATTACTACCGCTTTATACGGAGACAACAGCAAATTTTCTATTTCAGTATTCATGCCCTCACCATGCTTCATTCTTCTACAGCCTGTCTGAGCTCTATTACCTTCGTAATCTTCTCATAAAGTCTCTTGATTATCTTCTTCCTGTCCTCCATTAGCACGACATCTTCCTCTCCGAGCACGAATATATTTAGGGCGAACGGACTCGGATACGGTATTTCCACCAATCTTATCTCCTTTTCTTTCAGACTGTCTAAGAATTTTATTGCATTGTTTAGGTCCATCGAATCTTCCATGATCTCCCGATATGTCTCCTTCAAAACCGGAAAATTAATGCCGAATTTCTTCTTTATTAGCCTTAGTAGGGAGTCTGCGTTTAATTGCTGTCTCCATACACTTTTCTCCCTTCCAAGATAGTTTCTGAGAACCATCAGAGACCTTACAGCAACATGTCTAAATCTTCTCCTCAATATCTCGGTTCTTTCAAGGGCATTAATCAAGTGCTCCTCGAAGTACTGTGCCCTCAGTAGTTCTACAACCTCGTCGTAGCTCAGTTTCTTCCACTTCGGTAGCTTCAGGAGGAATCCGTTGTCGTTAACCGCGATTTTCACATTGCAGTTCTTCATCATGCCCACTCTCCACCCCACCACCCTTGAAATTGCACTGTTGGCTCTTCTACCGACTAAGGAATGGAAGACATAGCACTCGTTCCCGTTCTCTTGGAAATTCTCAATCACGAATCTTCTATCGGTGGGTATGTAGCTGAAAAGATTTTGCTCGTAAAAGTACCTCACGATAGCTTCTGCAGAACTTCTCTCCAGATTGTAGTTTTTCCTCAGGTAGTACACAGCATCCTCAAATTCAAGAAGCTCGGAGTTGATTATTCTGTCCATTTCACCTCTAAACTCCTGAATTCTTATAGCAAGATCAAAACTGAGGGGTAACTGCTCAGAAAACCAGCTTGGAACTGTTGGTTTCTCTCCTTCAACCTCTTCAACGATTAGATTCATTCCTCTTGCTCTAAGAAACCTGAATGTTCTTCCTGCAAGAACGAAAATATCTCCTTTTATCAGAGACTCTGCGAATTCCTCCTCCACCTTCCCAACTCTTTTTCCATCCTTAGTTATTACTTTTACCNCTACCTCGTCTGGAATCGTTCCCGTGTTGAGGTAGTAGATCGGTCTAACGAGCTTACCTCTCCTACCAAAAATTCCTTCTTCTTCATCGAACCAAATTTTTCCATAAACTCTCTTCTTCTCAAACTCGGACATACCCGCCAGATACTTCAACACCGACAGAAATTCATCCATCCTTAAGTTTCTGTAGGGGTAACTACTCCTTACCAAATTGAATGCTTCCTCAACGCTCCACTTCTTCTCTATAGCCATTCCAACGATGTGTTGGCACAGGACATCGAGGGGTTTCTGCGGGATTTTGATCCTGTCGAGCCTTCTGTTGAGAGCCTCATTTGTTAGGACTGTGCACTCCACGAGATCATCATGGTCTACAACCACAACTCTTCCCACCGATATCTCGTGGAGCCTGTGTCCACTTCTACCGATTCTCTGGAGAGCTCTGTTTATGCTCTTGGGTGAGCCTAAGAGCACAACAAGATCTATGTAGCCTATATCTATTCCGAGTTCAAGGCTTGTGGATGAAACCACACATTTCAGTTCCCCGTTTTTCAGTTCATCCTCAACTTCAAGCCTAACATTTCTTGATAGGGAGGAGTGGTGTGCTTTAATGGGGTAATCCTTACCGAGCCTTTTCCTTAGGTTATAAACAACCCTCTCAGTTGCACTTCTCGTGTTGGTGAATATGAGGGTTGTTTTAGATGATTTTACGAGTTCTGCAAGGGTTTCATACAGCTTTTCACTTATTCTCTCGGAACTTTCCGTGAAAAAATCGCTAACGGGAGAAATCACCCTGATGTCTATCGGTTTGGAAAAGCTGACATCCGCAATTATGCAGTCCCTTACTCTGCCGTTTTCATATCCGACAAGGAATTTTGCAACCTCCTCAAGAGGTGAGATGGTTGCGGACAATCCGATTCTGACCATTATTCCCTCCTGAATTCTTTGCAATCTTTCAACAGATAGGGAGAGGTGAGTACCTCGTTTGTTCTCCGCAACCGCATGGATCTCGTCTACTATGAGAAACCTGATTTTCCTGAGTGACTGGGATAGCTTAGGGCTAACGAGGATAATTGAGAGTGTTTCGGGTGTTGTAATGAGTATGTGAGGAGGTTTCCTCGTTTGTCTCTGTCTCTCCTTTTGATCTGTGTCTCCTGTTCTAACACCGATCCTTATCTTCTGCAATCTTATTCCCTTCCTTTCCGCAAGCTCGTATATCTCTCTAAGGGGCTCCTCAAGGTTCTTTCTTATGTCGTTGTTGAGAGCTTTCAGGGGAGATACATAAAGCGTGTAAACTCTGTCCTCGAGTTTACCCTTTTCTGCAAGCTCTATCAGCATGTTGATCGTTGCAAGAAAGGCTGCAAGGGTCTTACCACTGCCTGTTGGTGATGAGATCAGAATGTTGTTCCCTTTAAATGCCTCAACAATTGCGTATTTCTGAGGGGGTGTGAAGGAGCTGAATTTTGATCTGAACCACTCTCTAACCACCGGATGAAGCAGATTCTCTATCTCAGAGTCCTTGTATTCCTTTCCTTCAACGACTCCTACAGATCTCATTTGAGAAATATAGTTGGAAATTTTGGTTTATATGGGTTTTCATCGAACCTTTGTTGGAGATGGGCATNTGGGGGACGCGATAACACTTCGGTCGCAGTTGTTGAAATCAGGCTTTATATAGTTGATAAGTTATTAAAAATCAAGAAAATATAACTAACATAGAAAATTTTATAAGTCAATGCACTACTCCGTTAGCCATGGAGACAAAATTATTGGTTTTTCTCATTATACTAAGCGTACTTGCAGGCGTAATTTCGCTCTCCTCACCAGNTGTCTTCAAAGAGGAGGTAGCGGTGAGCTACCTGCATTTACAAAATGTGGAATATTCTCTAAGCAAGGTAAACGACTCACATGTGGTTTTGAATTTCACGCTCACCTTTGAGAGAAGCAAGATTTTGAAAAACACTACCATCACTACGAAGATATTCGACAGCAGAACCGGANTGCTACTTCAGAGATTCTCGGTTTCTGCGGAAAAGATGTATGGTAATGAGATGGTCATACCAATAAAACTTAGAAAAGATAAAAACTACAGAATCCAATTCGAAGGAGGGTTGAACGACAAAACGACCTTCAAGAGGGAGTACAGAGTCACGNGTTTAACGAACATAATCCCTGACAGCAGGATTCTCCTCCTTGAGCTGAAGGATGCGGACTTCATGATTGGTGGGGAGATCGGGAACAAGGCGAGAATCAAAATGAGGTTCTACATATACTCGATGGAGAACTACTCGAACATAATATTCCACATCAAAGCGGTTCAACTCGAGTCAAACATACTGGCTAATGAAAGTTGGATAGAAATGGAAAATGTTGAGGAGGGAAGAACGATTCTTCTTGAGACAGAGATGGATGTGCCGAAAGATTACAATTATTTCGTAAAGATAGAGGCTTGGAGAGATGGAATGCTACTGAAGAAGTGGGAATACCCACTAAAGCTATCACCAACTGAGATTATCCCAGAAAAGATGAAAAAAGAGGAGACAAAGATCAACATTTCCGAGTTTGTGAAGGAGTATGAGGAGTATCCCAAGCTCGCTCCAACACCGATCAGAAAGTACACTCCCCAACCCACTCCGGGATTTGAAGTAACGCTTGTGTTGGTCTCAATTGCGTTTGCTCATCTCATCAGAAGAGGTGGTTTTAATGGTGGAAAATATAGAAAATATGAAAAATTCGAAAGAAGATAAGGAAAGTAGNAAAGAAAGTAAAACAGACATGAAACAAGAGGAAAAGAGAGAAGCTCGGAGTAATCTGGACAGGAAACAGCTCATGGAATACCTCAGGATTGGTTTAATAATCTTTCTATCGTTCATACTCATCGTTGCGATTTGGAGCCTTTATGTATCTCTAAACGAGCTCGTCTCAATATGGATAAACTACAAATACGCACCGATATACAGGGCTATATTGAACGCGGGAGTTATAGCGGTCGTCTTCTTCATACTCAAGAGAGCTGTAGAAGTCTCAAGGAGACAAACCTGAGGGGGCTTGGGCCCTTGGAACTACCGACTCTCACCAAATTTGAGTTTTGAATTTCTTTAATTTATTTCATTTTAGATTTTAGCTCAATTTATGTTTGACATCTTTCTTATTTACCTTTGAATTCGGGTTTCCTTTTTTCCATAAAAGCCTTTAAACCCTCCTTAGCATCCTCGGTTGATACAAGGACTGAGAACAGAGAGAGTTCGTATTTCAGCCCGTCTTTTAGACTCATGCTATAATATGCATTCACAGCCTTCTTTGCGAACGATACTGCAACTGGAGATTTTTCTGCTATTTTCATCCCGATTTCTTTTGCTTTATTCATTAATTCTTTTTCATCTACTAACACATCAATGAGACCTATTCTATATGCCTCCTCCGCTGATATCATTTCTCCAGTTAAAATCAACTTCTTAGCCATTCCCATTCCAACAAGCCTTGGTAGTCTCTGAGTACCACCGGAACCGGGAATAATTCCGAGATTTATTTCTGGAAGACCGAATTTAGCCTTAAAGCTTGCGACTCTAATATCACAAGCCATAGCAAGTTCACATCCTGCACCGAGAGCGAAACCGTTTATTATCGCTATAGATGGTATTTCCAACTCTTCGATTCTTGTAAATAGGTCGGTTCCAAATTTTGCAAAATCTATGCATTCGAGTGGTGATCTCTTCGATAGCTCATAGATATCAGCTCCTGCTGCAAACGCCCTACCCGATCCTTTGAGCATCATAACTCTTGCGGAAGATTTTTCCACCTCATCCAAAGCTATTAAAAGCTCACTTCTCGTTTTCCTGTCAAGGGCATTTAGCTTATCTGGGCGATTCAGTGTTATGTATGCGAACCTATCGGAGAATTCAATCTCAATCCTCTCAAAGTCCATTTCACACACCTCGTGAACATCCAAAGCCTGTAACATCATTTCCTCCAATCTTTTAAAACCTTTCCAGTGGTTCGAAGGTTTTTGTGAAAGTGGCCCTTAAGGTATGGGTGTATAAAGTCGGAAAGCAAAAATGATAAAAAACAGGGCTGGGAAGAGAGAAGTATGAGCTTGTTCTTTGAGGACTTTGAAGTTGGAATGAGGTTCGAAACACCATCGAGAACAGTGACGGAAACAGATGTTGTAAATTTTGCCTATCTATCCGGTGACTGGAGTCCTCTTCATACGGATGAGGAGTTTGCTAAGAAAACGGAGTTCGGAGGGAGAATTGCTCATGGTATGCTCACACTATCGATTATTTCTGGTCTTCATGTAAGGTTGAAGTTGACCGAGGACACGATTATTGCCTTCTACGGCTTGGATAAGCTCAGATTTATAAAGCCTGTNTACATCGGAGACACTCTGAGGGCAGAAATTGAGGTAGTTGAAAAGGAGGATAGGGATGGCTATGGGCTTGTAACATACAAGGTGAATGTATTAAATCAGAAAAATGAGGTGGTGGTTAAATATCTCTGCAAGGTTGCGGTTAAAAAAGCTGGACGAGAATGTGAAGAGAGAAAATGAAAANGATTTTATCTCATAATTAAAAATCGAATTATGGAATTCAGATGGCTCTATCCGTTTGCTGGGCTTGTAATCCTATCCATGCTCGGTAGCATCTACGCGTTCAGCCTATACTATCCACCACTTCAATCCGAATTTAGAATCAACTCCATTGCGGAACTAACCTTGGCGTTCTCTCTGATAACTGTAAGCTACTCTGTTTTTATAATCCCATCTGGGGTTTTCTACGATAGATTCGGACCGAGACTCCCTGTAATATTGGGTGGATTTACGATATTTCTTGGGTATGTCACTGCATACTTCATGAAGAATTTTTCGGACTGGGAATCTGCGAGAATTCTATACTACATAGGGCTTGGTATTATTCCCGGGTTGGGGATGGCGATCGTTGATGCGGTTCCGAGACCTTTAGTTGCAAAGTGGTTTCCCGACAAAACTGGAACCGCAGTCGGAATCACCGCTGTGGGCTTTGGAATAGGGACTGCGATAGTTACGCCGATTATAAGATACTTTTTGGGCATAGCCGATGTCTTCCAGACCTTTCTGTACATGGGTGTGATATACTTCGCTGTTATTGCGATGGTGGGTTTAGTCCTGAAAGACCCGAAGGTTCAAAAATCTGACGAGATAACAGATTTCAGCTTAAAAATGGCTTTGAGAGATAAAAAGTTTCACATCCTATGGCTATCGTTTGCGTTTGCATCGTATGCGGGGTTAATGTTCATAGGGAACGCTGTCCCTATACTCAGGGAGGGAAGGGTGGAGGAGATCATACCGGTCTTTCTTATAGCGACATCCTTCTTTAATGCGGGTGGCAGGGTTTTCTGGGGTGTTGCTTTGGATAAAACATCGGTGTGGAAGGCTATGCAGATAAACTTCATTNTAACCTCACTTGCTCTGTTCTCTCTAAGATTCGCTTATACATCTCCGTATACTGCCATAGTTATGGGTGGGGTGATTTATGCGAACTACGGTGGCTTACTTGCTTTGTTTCCATCAGCAACAGCAATATTCTTTGGAAAGAGATATTTGGGAAGGATATATGGTGCTATCTTCACTTCATGGGGTGTTGCGGGACTTCTTGGAGCTTTTAGCGGTGGGTTAATCAAGGATATAACACAAAGCTACATACCCTCCTTTTATATCGCCATAGTGATGTCGTTATTGGCCCTCTTTATAGTTCATTTCGGAAAAAGTGGAGATAAAACCAATCAACCCATGTAGCTTAGAATTTTTCAATCAATGATAGCACCAAGTTTCTCCTTGCCCATTCTCCCTCGCTTATTTGCTCCATAAGGTATACCTTCTCGGGGACACTATCGAAAACCCTATCAACTATCTCTTCGACCTTCAAACCCTCTGAGTATAGCTCATTTACCCTCTTTTTTAGATCGAGAAGATGGTTCAAGTAGTCTTCGAGNTCATCTTTCGTTACGATTAAAGACCCCCCATATGCATACTCAAAATTTAATTTTAAAACTCTCCGTAGGGACTCTATAACTTCTAAGTAATTCTCATCCCTCATGCAAATCACCTGATTCCTNGCACCCATCAGGTCTCCCATGAATAGTTTTCCGTCTATTAGATAGTTCGTATGGTCAAAGGTGTGTCCGGGAGTCTCAATTGCGGTCACAACGATCTCAGATTTACCTGATGCATCATCACTCGGAGAGTCGAATTTCATTCTTTCGCGAATCCTCTCTGCCGAAAATGGTTCCGGTTGCCCCCAAACAATTTTTCTGTACTGCGGTATATCCGGTGGCTCTTCAAGTAGTGGGATCGTTCTTTTATTTGCAAAAATCGGACAGGCAACCTCTCTTGCTCCACCAATATGGTCTTCGTGATGGTGGGTTATGAGTAAGGCGGAGATTCTTCTATCTCTGCAGAACTCTCCAACCTCTTTTGCGGTGTGGGGGCAACCGGAGTCAATCATGATGCCCTTATAAATGTAGAAATTCACCCAGTAGAGAACCCTTCCATTCACCTCGTTTCCACATCTTATGACAACAACATCTTCATGTGTGGAGGTTTTGAGCATAAAATCCCATCTCATGGGAGTTATAAATCGGTTTCTCAATGCAGTCAATTAAAGAATCTTATCTTTGAACTTCATTTTGCTAATTATTAATTGTTATCATTTTGAACTCCTCAGTTCCAACTGTTCGCAATCTAACTCAATCACAACCCCAGATATATTTCCACTTCCAGATCGCACATCTTTTCCTTTACGGTTTTTGCAGAGACCCATATTCCTTTGGAACTATTTAATGATTTCACCAACGCTGTGTTCTCGAGAATCTCCTTCTCAATTTTTTTCAGATGCTGTCTGTGGAAAATGGGGTGGTAGTAGTCGCAAAATGCGGGTGATTTGAGNGTCCATACATTGCCTTTCAAATAGCCTGATGGCAGGGTTTTCGAGGATATTGTTTTTAATCTCTCATCCTCTTTTAGCTTAAACTTTTCACTCAGGAATTTTGACAACTCGAACTCAATTTTTTTAAGATCCCTGTCGCTGAAATCNTAATCCCCTCTGAATTCGGTTAGTTCGATCTCATCATGTCTTCCACCAATGGGGTGAANGGTAATCCTCTTTATTTTTCGACCATCGATAAACATCCATTTTTTATAGTACGATGCCAGATCGATGGGTGGGATGTGTTGGTCTATAACGAACATCGTTCCGTTTATCTCCAAACCCGCTGAGGCATGTCTGAATGATGTGTTCTCGAACTCGATTTGCAGGTAGTAGAGGGGTAAGTCATGGTATTGGTTGAGNAGTAATGAAAGACTTAGAATTGCAAAATCTCTGCAAACACCTCTGTTCATCATAATCGTTTCATAGGGTGTCTGGAATATGTTATCTTTACCTTTTACGACCTCTATTTTTCCATTGCTGTAAAAAACGAGTTCCGGATTCGGCATGTTTGCCTTCACCATGTCGTAATCGAGATACTCGAGAAACATGGATATATTCCAAACAGACTCCTCTAAGTCACTCCCCTTAAGTGCAAGAGAAATTGATTTTACCTTATCGAGTTCTGANTCGTTCAGAGTGCATTTTAATGCGTACTCCAGATCGTATCTCCACAGAATACTATTACAATTCGTGAGGCTGTATCGGTTTAGGGAATTTTTTTCCTGCGAGTTGCCGTTGAGAAGCCCCATCTGGGTAATCTTGTTCAACTGTACTTTTCCTGAGTTGTATATTTCATCGGTGTAAGTAGTTACGAAAAGGAGGTATCCGAGCATGATGGTGATGAGAACGAAGAGTAATCTTGACATTAATAGCGAAAGAGAGATTATAAAATAATAATTTTTCGGTAAAAGTCATGATTCTCACTTAGACAAAACCAATACCCATCCAAAAACTTTTAAATATCTACTCTACGAATATCAACCCATGAAAAGTCCATTAGTTCTTCTAATCCCTNTAATCGCAATACTTCTACTTGGATGCACTGGAAACGAGAAATTTCCGGAGGGGAACATATATTATTTCTTTTCACCGGAATGCCCGCATTGTAATAATGTAAAACCTTTTGTAGAAAATGCGAGCAAGAAGGTGGACATTAAATTCTGTCAGGTAGAGAAGCTGGATGAAGAATGCAAAGAGATAGCGGAGAAAGCAGGTTTAAAGGGTGTACCTACGGTAGTCAGGGTTGAAAACGGAAAACTTGCCAAATATGTTGGAGAAGTCGAGGTTAGAGAGCTGATGATCTCGCTTGTGCAGTAGTGGTAGAGGGAAGATAAATGGGCTTATTGAAAGCGATTTTAACGACCATAAAGACAAAAAAGTTGGTGTTTAANTTAATTTTATTGTCTTTGGGATTAATCGACTCTCTTTACCTCCTGATCACGACATATTTGGACTATCTCTCGAACATCTGCCCCCTACAAGGGTGTAGCTATCTGATCTACAATGGCATCAGCCTTCCCGCGTTAAGCGGGTTTGTATGGTTTTCGATATATCCATTTATGAGGGGAACCCTGCTCAGCTTCTGGCATATCGCCGGGATAGGAGGAATATTGCTTCTCGGCTCAACAGCAATCATTAACTCCTACTTCTGTCCCTACTGCTTTTTTGCATACGGGATTGCAATTGCTATCATCTCTGTGGACAGATTTGTCTGAGTCCTTGTAGGGGAAGTTCCGCCCAATCCACGATTTTAGTCCCTCACAAACAGAACATTTTCCGGCTTGCCAAGTGGNGGAGAGTAATTATGCGGAAATATGCNGACTTTTCTCGCCTCCTCAATCAACCAATCCCTATGCTCTGGGTGTGCGAGGTTTATCAATGCTGTAGCTCTCTCTTTTATGCTGTATCCTCTCAGGTAGGCTATTCCAAATTCCGTTACGATGTACTGCGCCATGCTCCTCGGAACTGTGACCGCTGAACCTCTATCCAAGACTGGGAGTATTCTTGATTCTCCGTTGTATGTTGAGTAAAGACCGAGAATGCTTTTACCCATTCTATCTCTCGATGATAAGCAACCCATAACGAAGTCAAGCTGTCCTCCAGTTCCGCTGACCTGAAATAGTTTACATGTTGGAGTTCTCAGTCCGATTTGCTCTGAATTTACCTGACCCATCAAATCTATCTGTGCAGCACTGTTTATCGAAAGCATTTTTGGTTGCTGAGCAATAATAAATGGATCGTTGGTGTAGTCAACAGGATATATCCTTACAGACGGATTTTCGTTTAGATACTCGTAAAGTTGCTTTGTTCCAATGGTGAATGTGAAAACAGACTTCCCACGATCGAGTTTTTTGTTCTCGTTCGTGACTATCCCCTCGTTTATCAGATCGAGTAGACCATCTCCGATCATCTCTGTGTGGATTCCGAGACCTTTTACATCTGCCTCCTTGATAATTTTTACAACTGAATCAGGCATACCACCTATACCCACCTGAATAGTCGCTCCGTCCTCGATCAAACCTGCCTCGAGTATGTTTTCAGCGATCATCCTGTCCTCTTCTGAAGGAGGCATTGTGAACGGTAGAGAGGGGGTGGGAAACTCATTATCCTCAACTACATAATCGACCTCCGAAATGTGAATTACCTCATCGTAACCTCCGTAAATCCACGGCATGTCTTTCTTAACAACTAAAACAACTTTTTTAGCTGATTCAGCCAGTGCTTTTAGATGTGAACATGTAAGACCGAAATTAAAGTAACCGTGTTTATCCATTTCGGTAACAGGTAGGAAAGCAATGTCTATTTTATCTTTAAAAACCTCTCTTGCTATCCTCGGCACATCGTGGTATAAATTCGGTTTGAATACGCAAACTCCAATGTTCTTACTGCATTCCCTAACAGGTGCCAGAAGAAAACCGCTCGTCCACTTAAAAACCTCTCTGTTTGGATCCACTCTCAGCATCTCGTAGTGTGAGATATCTATAAATGTTCCGACTCTAACCTCATTCAGCTCATCTTTTCTCTTGGCGAGATACTTGTCGATTATTAATGCGGTGTTGACTGCTCCACCGAGTTCGATCCACATTCCATCCTTTACGAGATTAACAGCGGTCTCGGGAGAAATGAGCTTTTCGTTGTATTCCTTCTTAGACAAGGTTTCACCTCCACGAGGGATTATCAAGAAAAATAAAGAACTGATATAAGTAGTTTCCTAATTTTAATTTTATATTGTTTTAGTAGTTTGAAATAGGGTTGTTAGTATTATTAATCATTAGATTAAAGATATTTTAAAGGTTTTTGCGGAATAATAAAATTAATTATAACAATTCAATGCTATTTGAAGCCCTCCATTAGTCAACCCTTAGCGACTCCAAGAGGTCTAAGTCTCGCGACAAGGGTTGAAATCCCCGCGTTATGTACGACATCAACCACCACATCACTCAGTTTGTACGCCTCGGGAGCTTCTTCAGCTAATAAAGCTCCATGGGTTGCTTTTACATAAATTCCCTTCTTGGCGAGGTTGTTCTTCACGACATTTCCTCTTAATCTTCTTTTTGCCTGTGCCCTGCTCATAACCCTTCCACTTCCGTGACATGTTGATCCGAAAGTCTCCTCCATGGCTTTCTCCGTTCCCAGCAGGATGTAACTCGGGGTGCCCATGCTTCCCGGAATTAGAACCGGCTGTCCAATGTCAGCATAATCGGATGGCAGTTCCTTAGATCCTTTGCCGAATGCCCTTGTCGCTCCTTTCCTGTGAACGCAAACCTCAACCTTGCTCCCATCAACCACATGTCTCTCGAATTTGGCGATGTTATGGGCGACATCATAAATCAAGGGCAAATCGCCATCTCCGAACATCTTTTCGAAGGTCTCCCTGACCCAATGTGTAATGATCTGTCTGTTGGCCCAAGCGTAGTTGGCGCTTGAAGCCATCCCTGCAAAATAATCCTCACCCTCCTTGCTTTTTATTGGAGCACATGCAAGTTGCCTGTCCGGAAGGTTAATCTTGTACTTTGCAACCGCTCTGTTCAGAACCTCCAGAAAGTCCGTGCACACTTGGTGTCCGAGACCTCTACTACCGCAATGGATCATTACAGTAATCATTCCTTCTTCAATCCCCATCCTCCTTGCGGACTCCTCATCGTATATCTCATCAACAACCTGAACTTCGAGAAAGTGGTTTCCGCTTCCGAGTGTTCCGAGTTGTGGACGACCTCTGTCTCTTGCTTTCTTACTTACGACATCTCCTCTTGCTCCTTCGAGGCTTCCTCCTTCTTCACAATGCTCTAAGTCTTTCTTGCTTCCGTATCCATTCTCAACCGCCCACTTTGCACCCTTCACGAATATCTCATCGAGTTCGGCATTCGTAACCCTTAGTCTTCCCTCACTTCCGACTCCAGATGGGACAGCTCTGAAAAGCTCATCAACCAGCTCCCTTATCTTAGGTTTGATCTCATCTTCCCGGAAGTTACTTCTCAGTAGCCTGACACCACAGTTTATATCGAATCCTACACCGCCCGGGGATACAACCCCTTCCTCTACATCAAAACCCGCAACACCGCCGATGGGGAAGCCGTATCCAACATGAACATCAGGCATAACAAGGGATGCCATTTGAATCCCCGGCATGGTTGCAACATTGGATGCCTGTTCCACCGCATCCCTCTCCAGTATTTTCATCAACTCCAGGTTTATGTAGAAGTATGCGGGTACTCTCATTCCCTTCTTGTATCCCTTACTTAGCTCCCACTTATATGGAGTAATCTTTTTGAGGATGTTCTCCATCTGTATCACCCTTCTTGTTTTTGGAATGTTGATCCCAACACAATCTGATCTCTTATAACTCGAGGTTCCCTCGAGGGTGTCAATGTTTATACCTCTCAATTTATATCTCTATCTGTTGCCATTTTTCTGCGATTATTATTTTTCTGCGTTTGTTGTACTATTGTAGTCGGGTACTGTGATTTGTAGTNATAGCACAATGACAGGTTTCGTATAAAGCATAGANGATCTCAGATAAAATTATATTACTATGAATATAAGAAATATCTAATATATGATGATGCTTAGGATAAAGTACATTTTGAGAGTCGAAAACTTTATAAAAAATTAAAAACTTAAAGAAATAACCTTGCAAAAATAAGGAGGAATGAGAGAATGCGTAAAATCTTAGCTGTACTCTCAGCTCTGGTTTTTTTGGCAATACCAGTGAGTGCAGAATGGAACCAAGAGGTTCTGCTCGAAAGTGATTACTACCTTGAGGTATTCGGA
>MTMT01000025.1 GCA_002010195.1 Archaeoglobus sp. JdFR-32 | reverse complement strand
AAAAAAAAGAGAAAATGAAAAGCTTAAATGAATCAAACAGAAGTTTGGTTATGCAACCGAGGGAGATAAACTTCTCCGTCGAACACGGAGGGAGAGAGTTCGAATCAAACGCCATAGATTTCTCAATTTCAATCAACCCCTACCAGCCGAANTGGATTGATTACGTGTTCAACAGGGCAAGAAGTCTCGCGAACAAATACATTTACTTGGATAATGTAGAGGAGGAACTCGAAAGTCTTGTTAACGAAGAGGTAACAATAACTGCAGGTGCTACGGAGGCTCTCTATCTTATCCCCATGTTATTTCCGTCGAAAAAGGCTTTAATTCCCTTTCCCACCTATTCCGAATATGAAAGGGTCTCAAGAATTTTTGGTTTAGAAGTAATTAAACTCCCACTAAGCCCAACAAAAATAGCCGAACATGTTGATAAAAACAGCATAGTATTTTTCTGTAATCCAAATAATCCCGATGGAAGATATTTTCCTCCTAAGAAACTGAAACCAATAATTGATGCTGTTAGCGATACAAATTCTGTTTTAGTTCTTGATGAAGTTTTCAAAGATTTCGTTAAAGATTACAAATCTCCTGAAGGGGAAAATATCATCAAACTTAGATCGTTCACAAAAAGTTACGGATTACCGGGGATTAGAATAGGATATATGACGAACAGGATGTTCAGAAAGGTGAGGATGCCGTGGAATATAGGTGCCTTAGGATACGCCTTTCTGGAGAGGTTAATCGAGGATGAATTCAGGTTCTTAGATGAGACAATCCCAAAGATCTGGATAGAAAGAGAGAAATTCGAAAAAATAGGTCTGAAAAGTGATGCAAACTTCTTTTTGCTTAAAAGGAAAGGAATTTACGAACGACTAAGGAGAAGGGGGTTGATAGTAAGGGACTGNAGATCCTTTGGGCTGAAAGACCACATAAGATTCTCAATCAGAAAACCCGAGGAGAACAACATGTTAATAACCGCACTGAAGGAGGAATTGGATTGAACTTTCTTGCGGGATACACCTTCGCCTTACTTGCCTCAGTACTATGGGGATTTAACGGAATCCTCGTAAGAAAGGCTCTTGAGAAAGTTGATTCTTTTACCGGAACCTTTTATATTGTTTTTATCTCCGGAATATTCCTGCTTTCCCTATCAACCATTTCTGGAGATGTTCTCACAGTCGAGATGGACTTAAGAAAGGTCTTACTCCTCTCACTGGGCGGAATATTCCAATATTTCTTCGGCAGAACCCTCACATACTTTTCTGTAGGTGTTGTTGGAAGCTCAAGAGCATTTACCGGAACATCAACAAGAATAATGTTCTCCGCGATACTTGGTGTGGTATTGCTAAGCGAGAGGATGGGGATCGTATCTTTGGCCGGCATACTTGTCATGATTGCGGGACTCTACATTCTATCCTCGGAGAGGATCAGAAGAGAGGGTTTGCTGATTTCGATCCTCGGTGGACTTTCCTATGGCATAGCATCCATATTCATCAAATCCGGCATGCTCAGTAGTCCAGCTTTAAGCAACACNATATCTGTTTTCTCCGCAATCCCGTTGATATTCGTTCTCGCTGTGAAGAAAGGAGAAGGGTGGAAACTCAACAGATTTCTCTTGCTTTCAGGCTTCACAATGTTCTTAGGAACATACTGCTACTANGTGTCTTTGTCCATGATCCCTGTGGTTATTGCGGTTCCCGTTTCAAACCTTTATCCTGTTTTCACAACACTTTTCTCGTATTTCTTAATCCAGAAGCTGGAAAACATCACCATTCGAGCATTCCTCGGCTCTTTAATTGCGGTTTTCGGAGGAATTCTGATCTACTTCGGTTGAAATCTGATCAAATCCAACACGCTTACCTCTTCTCGGTGAGCTTAGCATACAGCTCATCCACCTTCTCCGCAATTTCCTTTTCACTAAAGCCCCTCTTCACAGCCAAGTAAACGCTNCCTCCCGCTCCAACACCTTCCTTGACATATCCCTTTTCGTAATCCCTCAGCCCACTGAACTTGGAGTTCGAGAAGTTAAGGTTCGCGTACCAATAATCAACCCCTATCTCCTCCGCAGTCTTCTTAAATGTGCATGTTCTGTCCTCGACAACATATCTCGTTGTTGCGATTCTAACCCTGCTGATGTCATCCATCTCCTTCAAACATGCGGAGATTGCAAGCATCTGGCTTCCACCAGCTAACACAACCCTCCTTCTGAATCCTAAGGAGATCCCTACAACAGTTGCCATCATAGGATCTCCAAATTCCTCTATCGCATCCATAGCACTATACTTAGACCTTCCCGCTCTCTTAAATGCTGANTCAATCACCTCGTNCTTAAGACTCTGCGGATTATCTGGAGATGCGGAGCTCGTTTTAGCATCATATCCAAGAGCCTTTAAAACCGCTTGTGCGGTTGTGGTACCACCGGGGGTGCTTTCACCGATGACTATCTCCTCCAGTCCAACTTTCTCGAGTTCTCTACCAAAAATTTTTCCTCTCTCAATGATTTCCTCAGCCTTTGGCACAGCTTTCTCCTTTCGAAAGTCTCTTCCAACTTCGTCTGTTATGTGAACATAGGGCATTAGGGGTGCCATGTAAGACCCTCCTCTAACAGCTACCATCGAAAAACCCGCCATTTCGTAACTTGCCTTTGTGATTATCGCAGGTGTTGGGTGTCCTTCAGGAGTTACAGGGATTGCGGAGATTATCTTGGGTTCACCATAATACACATACTCCACATCTGCAGGTGGTGTGAACTTCGTTAGCTCAGGAGTTGCTCCCGCAACCGAGATTCCGGGTATCATCGCTATTTCCGTGTTACCTATCACAACGAGCATTAAATCAGACATACTTGACTTCAAGTCAAGCGTTATTTATATCTTTTTTGATTTGGTTTTATCCTAATTTCAGGCATATTCCGATCTAATGAGAAAATTTATATATTCTGGGTTTAAGTTCGAATTATGGAAAAAATTACACAAGAGATATATATGCCCAGAAAAAAGATTGAGGAGATCAGGAGAGAGAGGTTAAGGAAGACAATAAATTATGTTTACGAAAATTCCCAGTTTTACAGAAAACAGTTCAAGGAGAACGGAATAGATGTCAGCACAATAAAAACCTTAGANGATTTGGAAAGAATACCTCTCACAACAAAGAAAGACTTGAGGAACTCATACCCNCTGAGAATGAGTTGCGTGCGGAAGGAGGAGATAGTGAGAGTCCAGATGAGTGGGGGCACCACAGGACAGCCAGTAATCATCCCATACACGAGGCACGATGTGAAGCAATGGACAGAGATGCTACTGCGAGATTTTCACATTGCGGGAATAACCTCGAAGGATGTTATACAGATCACTCCAGCGTTCGGTTTGTGGAATGGTGGCTTTGGGTTCCACTTCGCTGGAGATGCAATAAACGCCTTTGTCATCCCAATTGGATCAGGAAACACAAGAAACCAGCTCAAATTCATGAAAGACTTCGGAACTACGGTATTGTGCTCCACTGCAAGCTATCCCCTCAGAATAGCAGAGGTTGCGGAAGAGATCGGTATTGACTTAGCCAATCTGCCTCTCAACAAGATGTTGCTCGGAGCAGAGCCATGGAGCGATGAGATGCGGAGAAGAATCGAAGAGATATTCGATGCAACCGCATTTGACATTCCGGGATTGACGGAGATGGGAGGAGTGGGGACAGTTGGCTTCGAGTGTCCGGAAAGGAATGGATTGCACATATGGGAGGACAACTANATAGTCGAAATCGTTGATCCCGAGACAGGAGAGATACTGAATGATGGAGAGGAGGGAGAGATAGTTTATACATCCATAAACAGAGAGGCGATGCCAATCTTGAGGTACAGAAGCGGAGAGGTTTCCGCTGTAATCTCAAGAGAAGAGTGCGAGTGTGGTATGCATTTTATGACTATAAAGAGAATAAAAGGCAGAACCGACGACATGATCATACACAAAGGCGTCAAGTTCTATCCATCGGATGTCGAAAGGATCCTGTTCTCTTACGGCATAACCAATTACAAAATCGAGGTTGGTAACAAAATCACAGTTATCTTCGAAGGAGATGAGAGGCTATCAGACCCCATTCTTAAAGATATAAGGGAATTCATCGGTTTTAACCCAGAGATTAGACCCGTTAGAGTTGGAGTTATTGAAAGGTTTGAAGGTAAGGCTAAAAGGCTTGTAAGGCTGAGGGGTGAATAAGATGATTATCCAACTCGTATATTCTATCTCAATCGTTTTGATGTTTGTTGGATTTCTGCTGGCATATAAAAGGAGCTTCTGAGGGTGGAAAAAATGATTGAGCTCGCTGTTTTGGTAGCATATCTTATCGTGATGGTGCTGATTGGGGTGTACGAATACAGAAAAACGAAAGGTATGCTCGATTATTACCTTGCAGGGAAGAACCTCGGAGTGTTGATAGTTAGCTTTTCGTTCTTTGCAACATATTTCAGTACCGCAGCATTTCTCGGTGGAGGGGGTTTCGGCTTTGTTGCAGGATTTCAGTGGAGTGCCTTTCTAATNTTCTTCCACATTCTGTTCGCAATTATTGCTTGGCTTGTAATCGCTCCACCGATGAAAAGATTGGCGGACAAGTTCGGTTCTCTAACCATACCCGAGATATTCGGTATGAACTTCGGAAAAGCAAGTCAGATAACTTCATCCGTAATAATCATCCTGTTCTTCCAATTCTACATGGTCTCGATATACAAAGGGGCTGGAAACCTACTTGAAGTCATGCTCGGAATAGACTACAAAATGGCACTCATGCTAACAGCGATAGTCGTGGTTGTCTACACCGCAGTAGGGGGATTCAGAGCGGTGGTAATGACCGACCTAATTCAAGGAATATTAGTGCTCTTTGGGGGAATCTTGCTGTTCTCTGCAATAATATTCCACCTTGGTGGACCGTTTAATGCAATAGACAGCCTAAGCAAAGTTGAAACATTGATGGGTTCCGGAAGAAACTTATTTGAGTTCGGAAAGATCGGTCCTCCACCCATAGTGAAGGCGGGGATGATTATACCGTTTATCCTCAGCCTAACCTTTGCAATAAGCATTGCACAGCTTGCAAGCCCACAGCTTGTTGTGAGATTTGTCGCTGCAAGAGATGAAAGAGTTATCCAGAAAGGTGCGATCCTTACACCTCTTTTAATAGGTGTCTTCGCNTTATGCGTTTTCAGTATAGGCCCCTTTGGGTGGCTTATAATACCGCAATACGATGACCCAGTAAAATACCTCAAGAACTCTGACCTCGTGATTCCATTCATAGCTATGAAGCTATTCCCAGCGGGGCTAAATGCCCTTCTTCTAACCGCCATAGTTGCTGCAGCGATGAGTACAATAAATTCTTTAGTGCATGTTATAGCGACATCCTTCGTCAGAGATGTGGTACATCTCTCCAAACCATTGGATGAGAGAAGAGAGTTGATCATGACGAGAATAGCGGTATTTGTTTTTGCACTGATTCCCGTGCTTCTTGCAATAAATCCACCAGATATCATCGTGGTGATAGTGGGCTTGAGCTTTTCAGTAATAACCTCCGCATTCCTAATTCCGCTTCTATCCTCATTCTACTCTCAAAAACCGTCAGAAGCTCCAGCATTAGCGAGCATGATAGTCTCAGTGGTGGTTTGCATTGTCTGGTATCTTTACTTCTACAGAACCTACTGGATATATCCGGTAGTTCCGGGATTGATAGCATCTTTCATAACATACGCCGTGTTCTGGAAAACAGAGAAGGTGTTAACTCCAACCCCTACATAATTTTTTACCTAATTCCGATCTATAGAAAGCATATCAGAAGATAAAACGGGCCGGGAGGGATTTGAACCCCCGACCGGCGGATCTCTCCGGGAGCTTAAGAGTCCGCTGCTCTGCCTGGCTGAGCCACCGGCCCATGAAGGCTGTAACGGATTCTGTATTCGATGTGCTTATAAGGGTTATGGTATTTCAGAGTTCGATTTAATAGCCCGGAACCTACTGTATTTAATACCTCTCAAGCTAAAACTTCAATCTTGGATTAAGGGTGTTCTTACCAAACCCTGCCTTACTAAACCTTACCTTACCAAACTTATCAAACCTCTACTAACCCCGAATATTCTAAGATAAGAAAATTAGAAAATTAAAAACAATAAAAATATCAAGGACTCTCAGGACTTAAATCGCCACCTTAACAACACCATCGCTATTGCGACTAAAGCGATAGCCCACTCGAAACCCGGCATCTTTGGGATTGTTACCCCACCCGGTGTTTTTGTTTCCACCTTCTCTTCCTTTTTGACTTCCTTTGCTTCCTGTACTTCTTCTGTTTCAGCTCTTTTCTCAGTTCCCGGCGGGTTNATAAGAGGGTATATGTCCTTCGACATTGATGGTTTGANTATGTAGTCCTGATCTCCAATTCCATCTCCGTGTTTATCCGTACCTTTGTAGTCGGAGTAGTAGTTGCCTTGCTTTAACTTTGGAGAATACCAAGTGTTTTCTCCCTCATCGTATGCATTCGTCTTTGCATAGATCGCGTTCAAGTAGATCAAGTTATTTTCACTTTTTCCAGAAATGTATATTCCAAACTCGGAGTCCTCGATCCTGTTGTCGGTTATCGTCGAGGAAATGACATCAGAGAAGGCAATTGCGTACTTGCTTGATGATACAGTGTTTGAGTTGATCAGATTTACACTTGAACTTGCGCAACCTATTCCTTTTTCATTGTTTCTCAGCTTGTTTCCTGTGATGTGGTTGTCATTCGAATTTGAAGTTATTATTCCCCCCTCACTGTTGTCGTAAACCTCATTCTCAAGAATCCTGCAGTTCTCAGTGTATTCAAGGAATATTCCGATTCTGTTGTTCCTAATCTGATTCGTGGCAAATTTACAGTTTTCCGAGCTGTAAACCTTTATACCATCGTAACCATTGCTGGAGATTTCACTGCCGGATACCTCCGCATTATCGGTGTTGTGAAGATATACACCAAAATTCTCGTTACCTATTGCCTTTATATTCTTGATGACTATGTTTGAGGAGTCCTTTATCCTCATTCCCTCGCTGTTGAAATTCAGTTCGGTGTTAAATATCGAGATGTCGTTGGAGAGTGATATCGAGATTGCAGGTTCAGTTGCATTCGTTATCTTAACATTTGAGATTTCNCCCCCAACAACACTCTCCATTGCAATTCCGCTCTTCCCCATGTTGTCTGCGGTTGAGTCTTTAATCTCAAAATTCTTTACATCAGAAAGGTATATCCCAAAGAAGCCTCCTTTCATATCTATTTGCGAGAAAAGTATGTTTCTCCCTTCTCTTACATGTACCGCGTATGCCCAGCCCTCAATATTGATGTTTTTAACCGTGATGTTGCTCACTCCGTTCGGATGTGCTANTCGTATCGCATATGTCCCTCCAAAGTATCCCGCTTTTACAACCCTACCGTTACCATCTATTGTAACATCGCTGGAAGTTACTTCTATGCATGTTGTTCTGTTCACGGTTATGTCGCTGTCCAAAAGGTAATACCCCGGACTCTTTATCTGCATGCAATCAGAAAAATGAACGATGTCTGCTGATGCATCAGAGATTGCCAAGCCTGAAAGGGCGATGGCAAGCACAATAAGTATTCCGATTTTCATAAACCAATTTTTGAAACTTTAAAATATTAACTTTTTTCTGAAAGATCAATAATGAGTGNTAGATAGTTTAAGCAATCTGTCGCAAAACTCCGGCTTAATTTCTTTCTTGAACANCCCGATGTCTTCAGGCTGGATCTCCTCGAGTGAGGACTCCTTCCTCCTCCTGTAATTCTCCCTTAAGTACCTCAATATTTCTCGTGGTTTTACCTTCTGATGGGTGGGGCATCCGGTTATAACTTCCACAACGCTAAAGCCCTTGTGTAGCATGGCCTCCGCAATAGCCTTCTCAACCCATCTCACATGGTATGCGGTAAACCTCGCAACATATGTCGCTCCCGCAGAGATAGCGAGTTTTGAGATGTCAAACGGTCTTTCCACATTTCCATACGGAGATGTCTTCGTTTTTCTGCCTTCTGGAGTTGTAGGAGCCATCTGTCCTCCAGTCATTCCGTAAAGAGAGTTGTTTATTACAATCGCGGTCAGGTCGATATTCCTTCTGCACGAATGGATGAAGTGGTTGCCACCAATCGCAAGGGCATCACCATCTCCCATGAAGACAACCACATTGAGCGATGGATTTGCAAGCTTTATCCCAGTCGCAAAAGCAAGAGCTCTTCCATGAGTTGTATGGACTGTATCAAAATCAAGATACTGTGTTATTCTTCCGCTACAACCTATCCCACTCACAACAACAGTCTTTTCCTTATCAATTTTTGTTCTTTTCACCGCTCTGATGAACGATGAAAGAACCACACCGTTCATGCACCCCGCACACCATACGAAAGGCAGAGTTTGAAGTCTGAGAAATTCAGCATACTCCTTTTTCATAAAACCTCCTCCACAATTCTGGCAAGCTGTTCAGGTAGAATCAAAGAGCCAAAGTAAGATATGCTTTTAACCTTGCAACAGCATACCCTTTCAACCTCTCTCACTATCTGTCCTTTGTTCATTTCAGGTACAACAACGAGTTGCACATCCCTCGTGATCTCCCTCACCTCTTTCTCCGGGAATGGAAACAGGCTTTCAAGCTTTAACACTCCTGTAGAAATTCCGTTACTTTCAAGCAGTTTTACAGCACTCTTAGCAAGCCTGTAGGATGAGCCGTATGAGATCAGGAGCACATCCACCGACTCCTCCCCCTCAAACCTGAGCTTTGGCTCGAAGTCCTCGAACTTTGAAAACAGCCTTTTCATCAACTTTTCGTATTCTGTCAAATCAGTAGTTGGTAAACCGTCATCCAGATGGACGAGTCCTGTTCTGTGCTTTTTCTCCCCCCTTATTAGGTTTTTTTGATTTTTCTCGTATTCAACCCGATCACCGAGCGGAGGTAGAGTTGTGCTTTCCCTCATATGCCCTACAATTTCATCAGAGAGAACAACAACTGGAGAGGAATATTTAAAAGCAAGCTTGAAGGCCTCAACAGTTAGGTAATACATATCTCCAACAGATGCTGGAGCGAGAACGATTATTGGGTAATCTCCATGGCTACCGTACCTCGCTTGCATTACATCCCCCTGAGAGGGGGCGGTAGGTATGCCCGTCGATGGACCAGCCCTCATCACATTGAAAATGACCAATGGAGATTCGGTTATAACTGCATATCCTATATTCTCCTGCATCAAGCTAAATCCCGGTCCAGAGGTTGCAGTCATCGCAATAGCTCCCGCCATCGACGCCCCTATCACNGCTGAGATGCTCGCAATCTCATCCTCCATCTGAACGAAGACACCGCCAAACTTCGGAAGGAGCTCAGCCATACCGTGTGCTATCTCGGACGAGGGTGTTATAGGATAGCCTGCGAAAAAGTTACATCCCGCATTTATGGCTCCCCTAACAACAGCCTCATTCCCCTGCAACAACTCCATTTCTATCCTCCTCTTTTGTTTTAACAACCTCTATTGCAAAATCCGGGCAGTAAAGCTCGCATAATCTGCAACCCGAGCACTTTTCTTTATTAACTACACTCCCTTCGCTCGAAAAAACATCCTTGGGACAGATAAAAGAACATATCCCGCACTTCTTACACAACCTCAGATCGACAATCACCGCATACATCCTCTAAAAGAAAGGTGAGTAAAGAATAAATTATTTTGCAATTACAAGCTTCTTCTTACCAANTTCAAGTCCGAGCATGAAGGCTTTCACATTATCCTCAGCCTTGCTCATTCGTTTTCTGATTATAGATGTCACTTCAGGTATTGTAATGTCCATTATGGCACAGAGTGTGCCTATCGCAATCATGTTGGCAAACATTGCACTTCCAAACTCCTTTTTCGATAACTCAGTGAATGGTATGCCTATTCCTCTACCTACATTCGCCAATGAGGAATCGTAGATCACCGTTGTTTTATCATCTATTAAATGCATGTACTTTCTGTAGGCTGATTCATGCATAACAACGAAATAGTCCAGCCTCCTTAACCCGGGATAGTCTATCTCGCCATCACTTATAACAATATCCGTCCTGCATGCCCCTCCCCTTGCTTCAGGTCCGTAGCTCTGAATCTGTGCAACATTCTTTCCCCTCATGACGAAAGCTTCAGACAATATTAAGCCAGCCTTTATAACTCCCTGCCCTCCAGTACCCGCAATCCTTATATTTATTTCATTATCATGAACAATATGATTTTTATGGAGTTTAAAATCCTGAATTGCCCTTCTCATAATTAATTCTCTGTTCTAAAATTTTATAAATTTTTCCAAAATATTACAACATACTATACATATTTGTTTGATTTATTTGTTGTTTATGTTCCCATACATATTTTTCAAAAAACCCAGTAAAGGTTGTAATCCATGAGATATTTAAAAGAATGTTTTAAATACAATTACTTCAAACTTTTACTGATGAAAATCAGAAAACTACAACTCGTCGGCGGTTCAAGTTACATGATTTCCCTCCCGAAAAACTGGATTTCAAAATACAAGCTGAAACAGGGAGATGAAGTTATTTTAAGAGAGTTTGACGACTTAATAGTCATACAACCACAAATAGGAGAGAAAGAAGAGATCAAAGTGGAGATCAAGGAGGTTCCGAGCTTTGATAAGAAGTTCCTGAAGAGATTCTTCGGTTCGATTTACTCCCTTGGAGTCGATAAGATAGTGATAGAACAAGAAGGTGTCGGGAGGCATATAACCGATATATCAGAGATCTCTCACCACTTCATAGGCATGGAGGTTCTGGACTGCACGAACGATTGCATAATACTCCACATTTTCACAATCCCGGATTTTGATGTTGTTACAATTATCAGAAGAATGTTTCAGATTCTATCTGGGCTTATGGCTGAGATTGAGACAAATCTTCTGTTGGAGAAGCCCAAAGACATGGATGTCATAAAAAGCAGAATCCTCAGATACGAGGATGACTTTGATAGACTCTACCTTCTCGCTGTTCGTCTCGTTAACAGAGGGATGAAAAAGATAACGATTTCCGAGTGGGATGAATTGAGATTTATGCTCGGCTCAAGGATGATAGCCAAATTCTATGAGGAAATAGCAGACATAATGTTCATACTCTCAAGATACCTTTGGGACTTCGATCTGGATGTCAGAAAGGAAGTTCACGAATTCATGATGGAACTCGATACCGCTTTTAGAAAAAGCTTTGAGTCTTTCATAAAGTCAGACATGAGAACCACCGAAGAATACATATCATTCGTAGAAAAACTCTCTGAAAAAATACAAAAATCAATTGATAGCAATCCTGAAGGGACCATACTGAAGGAGCTTCTTTTGCAGATATGCAGAATGCTTGAATCTATCGGAGAGATCTCGTTCAACAAAACTGTAAGGGAAATGTTTAGATAGGATGCTAACTACTTTAATTCGAAAATCGAAACGAAAAGTTTTTAAGTTTGAAGTACAAGTTATTATTGCAAACTGAGGTGATGTAGATGGACAAAAAAGAGGAAGTTTTGAAGGCTATGAGGGATGCGGGAAAACCCGTAAGACCCGGAGAAATCGCCAAAACAATAGGAATTGACAGCAAGGAAGTATCCAAGATAATCAGTGAGCTTAAAAAGGAAGGATTAGTAATCTCTCCGAAAAGATGTTATTACTCGGTTAAAGAATAAGTATTCTGATTCCGCAGAAATATCATCCAAATTTTCCATCGGGTTCGTTCAACCAAGATATTAGACTCGGANAGCAGACATAGACAGTAAACCTTATTATAATTTATTTTTAATCTTAGAGTGTGAAGATGATTTATACATTCTTCCACATAGACGACATGGAGAGCGTTTTTGAAGAGATAAAAAATAAAGGTGTTGCCCTTAAGCCAGTTTTCAAGAAGTTAAAGCACATCGAGATCGTTGCGGAAGGAGAAGGNATTGTTGTTGGAAAATACGAGAATGTATTTTTTGTAAGTTCAACCGAGGAGATTGAGTTCGAGAGTGATGCTATCGACCTGCTTGAGATTGAGATNGTCGATGAAGACGGGCTTGAAAACTTCAAATTCGGAAAATACTCCATCGAAGAGGATGACCACACCAAGCTCAAACTGAGGGTTGAATTCTCAGAGGATCTTTTTTACGACCTTATTCCCGCTCAGCAGATTCTATTCACCAAGGTGAAGATTTTTACAAACCAGCTGAAACTTCAGGCGGAGGTCATGTCCAAAGAAGAGACAAGAATTCTTAAGGAAGTATCATATCTTTCAGAAAGGGCTAAAACCTGTGAAAATGTTTATGAACTTGAGGATGTCCTGCAAGAGGTTTCCACATTCCATATGGACTTCTTCAGAAAATTCTCTCAATTCAAAGATGTTAACGAGGAGTTGTTCTCATCCATAGTCAACCTCGAGGTTGTAACNGATATGCTCGGAGGATGGTATGCAAACCGAATCAAGGAGATAAAAGAGTTTCATCAGAGCCTCATATACTTCGAGAGCAAATTCGAACAAACTCTAAACGGAATAAGAGATCTCTTCTCCCTGATATCTCTACAACTCGATATAAGCAGAAACAGAGAGAATATGGATATCCAGAGGAGGACTTCTTCCCTCCAAGCGGCTGCGGTGGTGATAGAGTTCGTTGCTGTGCTGTACTATTCTCTCAAGGTCTGGGAGTACTTCGTGGATATCGATGTTATGCCCAAGTGGCTGTCCTTCAGCTTGCTAATCGCATTCACGGTGATGGTTGTTGCGTACACCGAGGTTCTTGCCGAGATTGTTAGAACCAAAAAATCCTCACCGATCTTCGTTACTGCAACTCTGTCTCTAATTTTGGTTATTGTTCTTATGTATGTTGTTCCTTCGATTATTTTTTCAGGAGCTTAATTGCTTTTTTCCTCTCATTTATCATTTTTATGTGCTCTCTTTCCTGNGCAATTAGAAATTCAAGGAGTTCTGCCGTTTCTGGATCTGCTGATTCCTTTAACCTCATATATTCCTCTATCGCCATTCTTTCCAGCTCAAGAGCCCTATCAAGGATTTCCATTATCTCCAATATCTCACCCATCTAAGCTTGCTCCTTGAATTACTTTAAATTTTTTCAAGGTTCTTTTACAAAATATTTTTTTAAAATATCATTAAAAAATAGAAGTTATTTCGAACCAAAAGATTTTTAAATTTTAATCGAGAATTAAATATGGTGATACAATGAATCCAATTGAAATTAAAGATGGTGTGTACTGGGTAGGTGCAATTGATTGGAGCGAAAGAGATTTTCACAACTTTGAAATCGCGAAAGGAACCACATACAATGCTTACCTCATCGTTGATGAGAAGATAACCCTTATTGACACGGTAAAGCACAAGTTCTTCGGAGAAATGATTGAAAGGATTAAGAAGGTTGTTGATCCCTCAGAGATAGACTACATCATAGCCAACCATGTTGAGATAGATCACTCCGGTGGACTCGGAGATATTAAAAGGATCGCAAAAGATGCCGTCATCTACTGCACGAAAAAAGGGATGGAGGGTTTTTCGAGACACTTCAACACAGAAGGCTGGGAATTTAACACTATAAAAACAGGAGATTCACTAAATATAGGAAAGAGAGAGCTGTTGTTTCTCGAAATGACGATGTTGCACTGGCCAGATAGCATGGCGGTTTACCTAAAAGAGGATAAAATTTTGTTTTCGAACGATGCTTTCGGACAGCACATTGCGAGTGAGGAAAGATTCGATGTGGACTTAGGGGTTGATGTTGCCCTTGAAAATGCAAAAACTTACTACGCAAACATCCTGCTCCCTTTCGGAAACCTGATTAAGAGAAAACTGGAAGAGATTGANGAGCTTGGAATCGAGATAGAGATGATTGCCCCAAGTCACGGAGTTATCTGGACAAACCCAAATATGATAATCGATGCATACAGAGAATGGGCGGAACAGAAAACCGAGGAAAAAGTGGTTGTCATTTACGACACAATGTGGAACAGCACAGAGAAGATTGCAAGAGAGATTGCAGAAGGTATCGCTAGTGAAGGGGTTGATGTTAAGCTGATGCATGTGAGAAAAGATCCGTGGAGCGAGATAATGAAAGAGATCATGTCTGCAAGAGGGGTGGTCATAGGTTCTCCAACAATGCACAACACAATATTTCCTCCAGTAGCAGGATTTCTGGCATACATGAAAGGATTAAAGCCCAAAAACAGAATATCAATGGCTTTTGGTTCTTACGGATGGGGCGGTGGAGCGGTAAAGGAGATTAAAAAGTTCTTCGAGGATATGAAATACGAGATTGTGGAAGGTATCGAAATCAAATTCAGACCAACAAAGGAGGAGCTCGAGGTTGCTTACAAGAGGGGAAAAGAGTTCGCAGGAAAAATAAAGGGAGGTTAGAATGATACTCGGAATCAGCGGTAGCCCGAGAAAAAAAGCAACAGAGTTCGTTCTAAAAACTGCACTTGAGATTCTTGAGGATAAGGGGCTAAAAACAGAGTTCTTCTCTGTCAGGAGGAAAAATATCGGATTCTGCCAGCACTGTGACTACTGTCTGAAGAAGAAGGAATGCAGAATAAAAGATGACATGTACGAGTTGTATCCATTAATGAGGTCCGCAAAGGGGATTATAATGGCTACTCCCGTTTACAACGGTGGCATCAGTGCACAGATGAAGGCTGTAATGGACAGAACTCGTGCGTTGATGGCTGAGAACCCAAATGTCCTCAAACATAAGCTGGGAATGGCAATTGCAGTAGGAGGAGACAGAATTGGTGGTCAAGAGCTTGCAATCCAGCAGATTCATACTTTTTTTATTTTAAACGGCATGATTCCCGTTAGCGGTGGATTTTTCGGAGCAAATATCGGTGCAACTTTTTGGTCGAAAGATACCCTTGAAGGTGTAAAAGCAGATAACGAGGGATTTAAAAGCCTGAAAAAGAGCTTAGAAAGATTTACGGAATACTACAAAAAATACCAAGCTCCACACGAAAGATAATTATAATATACTCTTCATTATACTTTCCACTATGCAAGCGAAGAATTGTGAAGCTGAAGTCCTTAGCCTTTTAAAAAAACTCTGTGACATCCCATCTCCCTCAGGGAGAGAGGATATAATATCATCTTTCATTTATGACTATCTCAGAGATATAGGATTCAAAGCGATTATAAAGGACTCGAATGTTATAGTCAATCCGGATGCGGACTTTCTTATCTCAACCCATTTGGACACTGTCAAAAAGAGGATGCCATTCCACTTCGACGGGAAAACTGCCTACGGCACAGGTGTGAGCGATGCCAAAGGTAGCATTACATCCATCCTCTTAGCTCTAAGGGAGATGGATGAACTAAAATACACCGTTGCCTTCTTTGTTGAGGAAGAAGAGGGCGGAAATGGTTCAAAAACATTTTGTGATAGTTTTTCACCGAAAATGGCTGTAGTTATGGAGCCCACCAGCCTGAGAATAGCTAAGGAGCACTACGGAAATATCGAAGTTGAGATTAAAACCAAAGGAAGGTCCGCTCATGGATCGATGCCGGAGAGGGGGATTAACGCCATTGAAGAGTGCTTTAAAACAATTAAGGAGATTGAGAGACTGTCCGGTATTAAACCCACAATTCTGAAAATAGTGGGAGGGGGGGATGACTACTGTATTCCCGACTACTGCACCGCTGTTGTTGATCTCCTCATTCCACCTTACAAGGATGTGGGAGTTATCTACAAGAGGATCGAGCAACTGGAGTTGACCGTTAAAGAGTTCTGTAACGGATTCGTTTCTGGAAAGAGTGCGGAGATGGTAGAGAGAGCAATGAGTAACCTCGGACTGGATGTCAAGCATACGACNATGCCATCATGGACGGATGCGATAAACCTCCACTCACACGGTGTGGATGTCGTTGTATGGGGTCCGGGAGACCTGAGCCTATGCCATACGAAAGATGAGAGGNTCGAGTTAAGGGAGATTCTGCTTGCTAAGGAAGTATTAAAGGAGTTGAACTCTGTCCTAAATCAATAAACGATAAAAATACTAAACCAAACACAATTAGGATAATTATAATAATTAACATAAGCTTTACAACGAAAAATTTAAGTTTTCTCGCTACCAATTACATCAATCGGGCAACTCGAGTCTATTCTGCTTTGATAATAGCCTGATTCCGAAAAGATGTGGTGGTTAAATGTCTTACCAGATAGTTGTTAGAATGAACTTAACTGGCATCAGCCTTAACCCATTCTCGATTCTCTGGAGGTGCTGAAGTTGAGATTTGCATTTTTTACCCTCCTTCCAGTTTTAATTTGGATTTTGATTTTGCCGTCTCAAGGAGCTGAGATATTAGTCCCAGACGATTATTCCTCAATACAAGATGCTATTGACAGCTCTTCCGATGGTGATACAATTGTCGTTAGAGACGGGCTTTATAGTGTCTATCTGCAGATAAACAGGAGCATATCTCTGAGGTCCGAGAACGGAAGTGCGGGTTGCATCCTCGAAGCAAGCA
>MTMT01000039.1 GCA_002010195.1 Archaeoglobus sp. JdFR-32 | reverse complement strand
AAAAAATTAATGATTCTACTATGCTTTCAACTTGGAATCCTTATCGATAAGAATCCTCCAGATGTTCCTCTCCTTGACCACTTCAACCTCATAGCCCTGTCTCCTCAAGATCTCGGGGATGTCTCTGGCAGATGGAGGGTTGTTCGTTATCACTTCGAGGCTATCCACTTCCTTGAGTGCGATCTTAGTCATTGTCAGAGGAAAAGGNCAAGTCAGATCCCTACAATCAAGTAAATACCTATCTCCATTTTTTTCAAGCTTTAATTTCATATAATCCCTCCTTAAGAGTTGTCAAGATTTTTTCAGGCTTCAAATCCTTCTCAATTAAGCTCCCCCTTCGATACATATCATAAAGCTGTTCTCCTTTCCTTATCTTACCAACGAACCCATATTCAGCGATTGGATGACAGGCACACCCATTAATGCAACCGCTTATCGCCAAATCATCTACTCCCACCTCTCTGACAATTTTTTCGAGTAAATCCTTCGCATGAAATACGGTTCTACCACAGAAATCCGATGCACACGCGACCACCTTGTAAGGAACTTCAACATCGAAGTACTTTGATAGCTCCAATTTGAGAGAGGATATATNCTCCACATCGGGAAAGAGGATGTTCTGCCATGTTGTCAGCACCACCTCTCCACTACCATAATCACTGCATAACCGGGCTATCACCCTCAACTTCTCTGAACTTAACCTTCCTCCAAGCAGAGGAAGGGTGTAATAGCCCTTTCCATCCCTCTGCACACCTCGTTCATGTTCAATCAATTCGAGCCTAAGGTCAACACTGCTATGGAACTCGCGTATGTCTATTCCTCTCTCCCTCAACTCTTTCACAACNCCATCCCTGCCGATTCTGTGATAGAGGTACTTGAACCTCGCCTTCGCCTTCGAATCAGTATTCGAACAATCTCTGTGTATTTCGACCATTGCCCTTACGAAATCGAAGGCCTCCTCTCTGTAAACCACCAAGCGGAGGGACTCTGAGTACCTCACCCCCGGAAACGATGCACCCATACCTCCACCCACGAAAGGAATGAACGCACTTCCATTCCAGTACAGAGACAGGTCATTTGCGTGAAACTTTACACAATCNCCTCCACACGATGTAATCGCTATCTTGAATTTGTGCGGAAGAACAATGTAGTCGGGATTACCAGAAAAGAAGTCGTTAATCTTCCTCACCAAATCGAAAAAATCCTCCCCATATCTTCCCATCAAAGGACAAGCAACCACATTTCTAACATCTCCGTGACATGTCTCCCTGAACGCCTGTCCACACAGATCAGTGGTATAGCCCATATCGTAGAGTTTCTCGAAGATGTCCATAGCNTGATCTGGATCGATCCAGTGAAGCTGAAAATCCTGCCTATCAGTAACCTCCAGATACCCTTTCCCGAATTCATCCGATAAGTCAGCTATCCTATTCAGATCCTCGGAGTTAATTCTTCCTCCAGGTATCTTTATCCTCAAAAAATGTGAAGAGTTGTTTCCCTCATCTTTGCCCAGCGAGTACTTTCCTATGAACTTTGAGAGGAAGTCTGCGGATATTTCGATCATGGTTATAAATTGCAGGATATAGAATATAAAATTAACGGTGTTAATCACCTATACATGCCTCTCGAGAATCTCCAAAACACCGAACATCAGTTTATTTTCAACCAAAATTAGGCTATCAAAGGTATCTTCTTCTTTTTTGTATAGTATTCCTATAGGAATTCTTCCTCCAGAGTTATAATCCCACTCAACGATTTTCTCTTTCGCAGAACCCAAGTCCGTGTAATCGTGGCTCGTCTCGTAAACATGCTCGTTGTAGAACTCACAGGTGTTGAAAAATGTATAGCATGGTTGGAGAATATCAACCACAGAGAAACCCTTGTGCTTAATTGCCTCCTTCACAACCTTCCCCAAACTGTCGGATCTGTTTGAGTACGCTCTTGCNATAAAGGTTGCTCCAGCTGAGAGCATTAGCTCGAGTGGGTTTTCGGCTTTTCAACACTTCCTCCCGGAGTAGATTTTCCTTTGAAGCCTTTCGGACTTGTAGGTGTGTACTGTCCTGTTGTCAAGCCGTAAACTCTGTTGTTATGGACGATAAGAGTTATATCTATGTTCCTCTTTGCGGGAAAAAACCAGATGCTCCATTCCCTCACCGTAAGCATCCCCATCTCCCGCAAAGCAAACCACATTAAGCTCGGAGTTTGCAAGTTTTATCCCCGTTGCGATGGGGAGGTCCTTCCATGGATTGAGTAAAAGCTATTGAGGTTTATATAATCCACTATCTTTCCGTGACAGCCTATTCCGGACACAAGAACGAACCTATTCAGATTTATCTCTGCTCTCAGCTCATCGAATACTTTCAGAACCGAATTCAGAATTGAGAAGTTTCCACAACCGGGACACCATGTTACTTCTGCGGAGGTTCTTAAAGAGGCAACTTTACTCATGCTTTAACCCCCTCAGTCTCTCAAAAAGCTCATCCACAAAAAACGGTCTTGCGGTATACTTCAGTAGAGAATTCACTTNGATTCCGTTAGCCCTCAATAATCTCGCAAGCTGTCCTGTTGCATTCGCTTCCACACACATAATTCTATCCGCAGTTTTCAACTCCTTTTTAAGATCCGGGAAGGGTTCAAGAATTATCGGTTGAATCAGCTTCATTTCAAGTTTTTCTGCAACCTCAACACATGCATTCTTTGTTGAGCCACAAGAAACAATTTTGATTCTCCACCGTTTGAGAAATCGTAAACATANTAGGAGTCCAATTTTTCAACCTCCTTCCTCAGCTTTTCAAGCTTCTTTTTTCTCTTGTCGTGCATTACCTCAATTTCATCTGGAGATTCAGTTGTTATACCATTTTCCAGATGATCATAGCTGTTAACCTTCACTACCGCATTTGCTCCGGGAAATGCCAGTTGAGATACTCCATCATCCGTAAGTTCGTATCTCTGATATTCCCCTTTCCCCTTCCATAGAACCTCAGATGTCTCCCGATATGTTTCGTTGCAAACCTCTTCATACTCGAAACTAAAAAGACTCTCAGAAAGATGCTTATCACTCAACACAAGTGCGGGAATTTGGTATTTCCACGCAATCTTCATAGCCAGAGCTGTGTACTTATACGCCTGCTCAGCATCTCCGGGAGCGGTAACAAATCCGGGAAACTCTCCATGCCNTGCATTCAGGACGAAGTGTAAATCCGCCTGCATTGTGTATGTCGGAGAGCCAGTACTCGGACCCGCCCTTTGAGAGATTACCACAACTATCGGTATCTCCGCTTGTCCCGCGAGGCTCAGCCCCTCCACCATCAACGCAAATCCACCACCCGAAGATGCTATCATCGTTTTCGCTCCAGCATATGATGGCCCGAGTGACATCAAAATCACCGCAACTTCGTTTTCTGGGTGGATTGTGTTTATGCCATCAATTCCAGCCAAGTAGTGCAGAATAGAGGTCGAGGGAGTCATAGGGTATGCAAAGTAATACTCCAAACCTGCGGAAATGGCTCCGAGTGCTATTGCTTCATTACCTGTGAGTAACGGCAGAGATTCTCTATCGATCCTTTTAATTTCGAATAATTGTTTCGCATAGTCGTGACCCCTTCTGGCAACCTCTATATTCTTCTCAGGATTCCTTTTATGTCGAGTCCAAGCTTTGAATTTGTCAAGCTTTCGCAATACTCCTTCAACCCACGATTGCTCTCATCGTAAATCAACAATCCGTCCTTCTTAAGCTTCGGGAGATGGTTCTCAACTGTTCTTTTGTCGAAAGCGAGTAAAACATCCACATTGCTTAAATTCGCAGATATTTTCCTCTCACTCGCTCTAAGAACTGAAAAATTGTGTCCACTCCTTATAATAGATGGGTAATCGTCGTAAACAAAAATTCTGTATCCGTATCTGCCAATTATTCTTCCCAAGAGAGTTGTTCCAGCCCTTATACCGTCTCCAGCCTTTCCTCCAAGAAGAACTGATATTTCATCTACTTCAAGCATAAGAGTGTATTAAAACAATACACCTTAAACATTTCCCCTAAGAAGTTATTTCCAGTTATTCAGATGACTCCCTTAGAAACTTCGTTAAAATCTTTTTCTGCCCTCTTCTGAGGATTTCCGATAGGGTAGAGGGAGCTATACCCAGAGACTCCGCGAGTTCTTCAAGTTTTATCTTTTTTGGAAAATCAAAAAATCCTTTCTCAAGGGCAATTCTCAAGATCTCCTCCTCCCTATATGTTACCTTCGTCCTCTTATCCCCCTCGAGAGGTTTTCCCTTGTAGAGAATCTCAAACTCCACCTCACACTCCTCCAAACTCCTCATCAAATCGAGAAATCCGTCATCATCACATATGACATTCCAGACTATGCTATTGTCTTTGATCGTTGCCTTCGTGATAAAACAACCAGAACCTATGATGGAGTGGGCGAGGAGACATGTGTGCTCTTTCACGAGAACCTTAGCCGAGTCTGAGGATAGAGTTACACCTTCGCAATAAGACGGGAGATTTTTGATTATGTCTTCGATCTTCTTCGCCTTAACATTTAAGAGACCCTTTACAGTCTCGTTAATGGATGTTAAGCCCTCCACCTCTGTGATGGACTCTTTGAAGATCTCTTTTATCGCTCCAAGTACACAAGATTCAGGGAGAGATGTCTTAATCTGAACCTCAAGCATAACCCCACATTGAAAATCAGAAATAAAATCTTTGGGGTTCAGTTTGAAATTATTAATAGTTAAAGATTTAATCAAACTCTGGCTTATCCCCCGAGATAGCCGCTCTAACTCCCTTCGAGAAATCATTCGAGAGAGTTGACAGTAAAGCAAGGGTGAGTTCAAATGATAGATGCTCATCAAGCTTATTCGAGTGCGACACATTCATGAGCTTTTTAAGATTTGCAAGAGCAAACTTTGGCAAATTAAGATATAGATTTACAACCTCATTTACTCTGCTTTCTAAGATATTCCCATCCACTATTTCAGTTATAAAACCGTATTCAAGGGCTTCTTTTGCGGTGAACCTCCTCCCAGTCGACATGAGTTCAAACGCTCTCTTAAAATTAACCGATCTTGGAATGAAAAACGATGTTCCTGTGTCCGGGCTCAGGCCAACCAATATGAAACCGCAAGAAAAGACGGAATCCCTGTCTGCGATGGCGTAATCCGATGCGAGCACAAGTCCAAGACCCGCTCCGATGGAATATCCCTTCACTTCCGCTATAATCGGTTTATCAATCTCCCTCATTTTCTTCAGCACAGATATGTGGAGTTTCAGAGCGTACTCAAGCGGATTCTCTGTTCCATCCGTGAACCTCATGAACTCCCTCAAATCCGCCCCAGAACAGAAGCTCTTACCCTCGCCCCTTAGAACTATCACCTTTATGCTTTTGTCTTCACACAATTCCAGCGCNCGAGATAATTCCTCTATCATCCCCAAGTTCAGGGCATTGTGATACTCTGGTCTATTCAGAGTGATCTTTCCAATTTTTCCTTCTCTTTCAAATTTCAAAAACTCCATAGTCTGGATACCGAAGTTAGCGATTTATTTTTTACTGATCTCATATTCGTAAGGTCGCTCTTAAAACCCAGTCGGACAGGATTCTCAGACCAGTAACTCACTCAGCATCACTTCTTCCATCATTCCGTTACGGTAAATTCTTACTTTATTTTTCAGATCTAAATTTAACTCAGAACTCACATCGTACCCAAGCCTTTGTAGAGACACGATCGNGTATGCGACAACCTTGNGGTTATCAGACCTTAGAAATTTCTTCAGTTCCTCCACCGGAGATGGGTATGCAGACTTAATGCTCCTACCACACACCCCTATCGCATATATCACATACTCAACTTCAANCTCATCATTTTCAAGAAGAGATACAAGCATGTTTTTAAAGCCCTCAAATGCAAGGGGACATCTGCGACCGATCTCACCTATCCCAAGTGGTGCACCCCTACAATAAGCCCCTGATTCATCNCTTAAATGCCAGAAGAGTCTTCTTAATATNCCTCTAACAAATTCCACTTCACCTCCTTGCTCAATCAACCCACAAACATACCCTAAGGCTTCTGCAAATAGAAAAACTTCAGGCTCATCAGAGTATAAAAAAGAGATCGTGCTCGTTGCAATTTTCCTAAGGTTGAATTCCTCCAGTTTCTTGTACTCTCTCCTCAGGATTATCTCTCTCAAAGCTTTCTTATCNATCATCTACTACAATCCATCTACTCACAATCCATTGATNGGTTTCCAGCATTTATTCGTTTTCTTCTACAAACTGTCTCTTAGCAAGCTCTAAATCCAGTGAAATGAGAGCTCCCTTGTCATCTCCCACAAGAGATAACCTCTCCACCAAATCCTTTGCACTTGCCTCCTCTTCAACCTGCTCCATCACGAACCATTGTAGCATAGTGTAGGTCGCATGATCCCTTTCCTCAAGTGCTATGTCCACAAGCTCGTTTATCATAGAGGTTACCTTTCTCTCGTGATTTAGAACCGCATTAAACGCATCTAAGGGTGTCTTCCACTCGGAGGGTGGTTGTTCAATCGATGATAGCTTAACCCTACCACCCCTTTCGTGGACATAATCGTAGATCTTCATTGCATGCATCAACTCTTCTCTTGCCTGAACCCTCATCCAATTGGCAAATCCCTTCAAACCTATCCTCTCAAAAAATGCCGACATGGAGAGGTACAGATAAGAGGAGTACATTTCCGCATTTATCTGTTTATTCAAAGCTTTTTCCATTCTCTCCGAGAGCATCCTATCACCTACGGATTAATAGGAAGGATTAAAATTTAAAAGTTATGAAAAAAGATATGGAGTTTTTTCACGAGATGGGGATCGAGAGAAAAGAGCTTGTGAAGGAGTTTGAGAGGATTCTCAGCAGAATTGGTTTCAGTATAATTCATTCAGATGCTAACACAATCATTGCCACCAATGAGAAGGGAGATATAGTTAAGATACACTTCAAAGAGCGGAAAAGTGGTTTACTCTCTCTCCCGAGAACGGATGTCAGGATCGAATGTAGTGAAGATGTTCACAAACTAATTCAGACAAGAATAATAATGCTGAGGGGTGGTGGGTGAGATGGCTGAACCCTAACCAAACAGCGTAGTACTTCAAGGAGGATGCAAGGATGGAGAGAGCACTCGATGGCAAAACCATGCAAAATTATGAAAGATTAGAAAAGGTTTAAAACTCACAACCTATTAACCAGCATGGAAGTTGAGTGCAAGCTCCTCACATGGAATGAGATTTATGATCTCTGCGTAAAGATCTCCCACGATGTAGTCAGATCGGAGTTCAAACCCGATGCGATCGTTGCGGTAGGAAGGGGTGGCTGGATCCCNGCACGAATTATCAGCGATTTTCTCAACATAAGGGAGCTTTATAGTGTAAAAGCGGAACACTGGGATGTTGCTGAAACGAAGGATGACGCCGTGATAACCCAGCCGATAAATGTAAACATCAAAGACAAGAAGATACTGGTAATAGACGATGTTGCGGATACCGGGAAAACGCTAAATGTTGTGATAAACCATTTACTAAAGTCTGGAGCAAGGGAGATTAAGTCCGCAGTTCTTCAGTATAAAAAAACCTCCGAATTCATACCAGATTTTTCCGGAGAAATTCTTAAAAGATGGGTGTGGATAGTTTATCCATGGGGAATACTCGAAACGATTCTCGGCTTTCTACCCAAAATAGAAGGTTACAATAAAATGAGTGATGAGGAACTGGTGGGCGAATTCAGAAAAAGGTTTAAACTTGATATACCCAAGAATATTCTGCCATTTGCAAAACTTTGGGATGAAAAGAAGAGTTGAAGAGATAAAAAATGATTGAGACCGAATAGAAATAAAAATGGAGGATAAAACTTTCAAAAGGGCTTGAGCATGATGGAAGAGGACATCATACTCGAAATGAGGAACATTACCAAAATTTTCCCCGGAGTTATCGCAAATGATAGTGTTAATCTTACCGTAAGGAGGGGTGAGATTCACGGACTCCTCGGAGAGAACGGGGCGGGAAAAACAACACTCATGAGTATACTCTATGGCCTATACAAACCCGATGAAGGGGAAATTATTTTCGATGGAGAGAGAGTGTCCTTCAACTCTCCGAAAGATGCTATAAGAGCAGGTATAGGGATGGTGCACCAACACTTCATGCTCGTGGAAAGGATGTCCGCAATTAACAACATCCTACTCGGATATAAAACTCCAAAAGACCCCATGATAGACTACGAATGGGCGAAGAAGAAGCTTCAAGCCATAGTTGAGATGTACGGAATCGATGCGGATCTCAACGAGAAGATAATTAACATGAGTGTTGGAGAGGAACAAAGAATTGAGATTCTAAAGTCCCTTTTCAGAGATATCAAACTGCTCATTCTTGACGAGCCTACCTCTGTGCTAACTCCTCAAGAATCCTCAAGACTCTTCCAAGCTCTTAAGAAGATGTCCAAAAAGGGGCTTACCGTCCTGTTCATAACCCACAAGTTAAGGGAGGCACTGGAGGTTACNGACAGGATAACCGTCCTAAGAAAGGGAAAGAATGTGGGAACACTTATAACTTCCAAAACAAACAAGAGTGAGCTTGCTCGATTGATGGTTGGAAGAGAGATCGACTTTACAATCAAAAAACAAAAAATAGAGTTTGGTAAGGAGATTTTGAGACTCGAAAATATATATGCTAGAGATGACAGGGGTTTAGTAGCCCTGAAGGGTGTAAACCTTGGTATAAAGGAAGGTGAGATACTTGGAATCGCTGGTGTATCTGGAAACGGACAGAAAGAGCTTGAGGAGGTTATCACGGGGTTGAGAAGAGTAGATAGCGGAAGAATTCTCCTCAACGGAGAGGACATAACAAAGATGTCCGTTAAAAGAAGGGTCGAACTCGGTATCTCATGCATACCAGAGGACAGAATACACACCGGTCTAGCACCTACACNCAGTGTTGGGGAGAACCTCGTGCTGAGGGACTTCCACAGATTCACAAGAAACGGATTCATTGACTTCGACAGAATAAACCAGTTTGCGGAGAAACTTATAAAAGAATTCGAGATAAAAACCCCTTCGATCAAGGCTCCGGCAACAACACTCTCCGGTGGAAATATCCAGAGACTGATNATCGCAAGAGAGCTATCAAGAGATCCGAAAATTGTTATAGCTTCTCAACCCACAAGAGGGCTCGATATTGCAGGTATAGATTATGTTAGAAGAAAGTTGGTCTCCCTTGCGGAAGAGGGAAAGGGAATTCTACTGATTTCCGAGGACTTGGAGGAGATAATACAGCTGAGTGACAGAGTTGCGGTTATCTACGAAGGGGAGATAAGAAAAATACTCGACAAAGAGGAGGAGGGCTTAATCGATAAGATAGGGCTCTTAATGTCTGGAGCGGAGGTGTGAAATGAACCTAAAAGTTGAAAGGAGACTGCAAACACCCAAGTACATATACATAATAATCCCCTTCGCATCCATAATTGCCTCATTAATTTTTGTCGGAGTTTTGCTGTCAATAATAGGCGTCAATCCAATTTCTGCGTACTCCGTTATGATAGGAAGAGCATTCGGAACAAAATTCGGGATCACCGAGTTGTTCGTAAAAACAGCCCCGATCATACTAACCGGACTTGCAGTTTCCATCCCCCTGAGGGCGGGGTTGTGGAACATCGGTGCAGAGGGNCAACTCTACATGGGTGCATTTGCTGCAAGTTTTATCGCCCTATACTTCTACCCACCAGTAATAGTACTCNCCCTGATGATACTCTTCGGTGCACTTGCAGGCATGTTCTGGGCATCTATTCCCGGATTTTTGAAGGCAAAGTTCGACTTAAATGAGATCATATCCACTCTACTTCTAAACTATGTGGCAATATACTGGGTTGAGTACTTAGTATACGGCCCTATGAAAGGTAAAGAGGTCTATAATTTTCCGTATTCGGATTTATTCAACGATTATGCAATTCTTCCAAGATTTTTTGGTACAAGATTTCATGCAGGCATAATATTCGCATTCATATTGGCGATTCTGATTTACATCTTGATAACCAAAACATCATTTGGATTCTCAATAAAGATAATCGGTGCCAATCCGAGAGCAGGGGAGTACTCCGGCATAAGCAGGGAGAGAATAATACTATTCTCAATGATGCTTGGAGGTGCGATGGCAGGTTTTGCAGGAATGATGGAGGTCAGCGGTCTTCACATGAGGTTGAGGGCGAGCGTATCCCCGGGATACGGCTACACAGGCATTCCCGTTGCACTACTGGCAAGAGGTAATCCTCTCTTTGTTATCGTCGCTTCGTTTCTATTCGGATTACTTTATGTTGGAGGCTCAGCCATGCAAACCACTTTCGGGATTCCAGTCGCGATAGTAGATGTGTTCCAAGCTCTCGTTGTGTTATTCATAATTGGAGGGGACTTTTTCACCAGATACAGCATCAAAGTCTCAAGGGAGGTGGAAAATTGATTTCTCCAGAGTTCATAGCAACATTGATTTCCGCATCTATGAGGGCGGGAACACCACTTCTATTCGCAACCTTAGGAGAAATGATTACAGAGAGAAGTGGGGTTTTGAACCTCGGTTTAGAGGGCATAATGGTTACCGGAGCAATGACTGGATTCTTCTTCAGCTTTATCACCGGAAATCCATGGATAGGTATATTAGCGGGGGGGTTTGCAGGACTGCTTCTTGCATTAATTCATGCATTCTTCTCAGTCGTGCTGAAGGTTGACCAAACAGTGACAGGGTTAATGCTTGTTCTGTTCGGTTTGGGTATAACCGGATTTCTCGGCAGGGATCTTGTTGGACAANTAGCAGAATACATACAACCCCTAAGAATCCCTCTGCTCTCCGAATTACCCATCATAGGAGAAGCCATATTCAGCCACGATCCATTAGTTTATATCGCCATTTTGCTCGTTCCTCTTATCTGGTTCGTGATGAACAAGACGAGATACGGTATGGAGCTGTTCGCGGTGGGTGAGAACCCTGAGGCGGCAGACACGATGGGGATCCCGGTTGATCGGATAAGGTTCATCTCCGTGCTCATAGGTGGGTTTTTCGTTGGTATCGCTGGGGCGTACCTAAGCCTCGCATATGTTAAGGTCTGGACAGAGGGATTAACCGCTGGAAGAGGATGGATCTGTCTTGCTCTCGTTATTTTCAGCGGATGGATGCCTCAGAGAGCAATAATCGGAGCATATCTATTCGGTGGACTGGATGTGCTCTCGTTCAAACTACAAGCAGTTGGTTTCGGGCTCTCGTACCACTTCATGAAAATGATTCCCTATATTTTCACGATCCTCGTGCTCCTCCTCAGTGTGATCAGGGAGAAAGAGAAGTTCGGAGCACCAAGGTCTCTTGGCAAGCCATACATAAGGGAGCAAAAATTCTGATTTTCCATCAACTATTAACGATTTAGTTCTTCCAGTATCCTCTGTAAGGCACTTCCAGCAGAGTCCCTTATNGAGACCGCCGCTTCGTGTGTGAGGNGTGTTGCATCCAAATTGATCTCGATGATGCTCCCACCAACCCTGCCCTCTCTCTTAACCACGAGTGGTATCGAGGCTGCGGGTTGCACAACCGCAGAAGTTCCTACCACAAGCATCAGATCGCTTTTCTCAGCTTCGTGAAAAGCTTTTGATAGTACCTCAGGATCGAGTGATTCTCCAAACCAAACCACTGCGGGTCTTAACAGAGAATTGCATTCCGGACACTCCGGAAGTGATTCCGGAATGGATTTGAGGAGATCCAAATCATCCGTCAAGCTTACAAGGTAACCACATTCGGAGTTCGAGCACTTTACATTCCTCAGGGTTCCGTGGAGATGCAGAACATTTTTACTACCCGCCCTTTCGTGCAAGTCATCCACATTCTGTGTTATTATGTACTTCACAATACCTTCATCTTCCATTTCAGCCAGGGCATAGTGTGCGGGATTTGGCTTCTTGCTGAAAACCAGCTTCATTCTCCAAGCGTACCACTCCCATACAAGTGATGGATTTCTCCTAAATGCGTAGGGTGTCGCAAGTTCCTCTGGCTTGTATTTATTCCAGAGACCATCCCTGCCACGGAAGGTGGGAATTCCGCTCTCAGCAGATATTCCTGCTCCAGTAAGTACGGTTACATATGTGGAGTTCCTTATCAGCTCAACCGCATCAGCAACACCGGACATAAAGAGAGAATGAAGACAGATAGTTATAAACCTTAAGGAAATTGGGAGAGGTTTTTCCCAAACCCTCAGCCAACTCATGGGAGTGATAGCTCGGGGATGTGTATGTGCATGTATAACACCGTTAACTTTATTAATTAGTTGAGTGCATAGTAGTATAAGGTCAGGATGAATCAACCCCCATCCCCATCCATACCCCTATCTACATCAAAACCCACATCCAGACCCCCACCACCCGAGGAAAGGGGNACCCCTTTCCTTTTTCTCTTTTCTCGGAATTTTTTCGTCTGCAGCTCAGACAACTATTTTCACCAACCCCCAATAGCCCGAAACCAAAAATCAAAAGAAAATTATTTAAAACCGCTTTTCTCTCTTAGACTTCATGAGAAAATACAAGGTAGCAGTTCTTGGAGCAACAGGAATGGTAGGACAGAAGTTTATCCAATTGCTTGCGAACCACGATTGGTTTGAAGTAACATCTCTTGTTGCATCAGAGAGAAGAGTTGGTAAGTTTTACGGAGAAGAGGTAGAATGGAAGGTCTCTGCAAATGTTCCCGAAAAGGTAAGAGACTTGGAAATGCTTCCTATGGATCCGAAAAAAGTGGACGCAGATATAGTATTTTCTGCACTTCCAAGCGATACCGCCAAAAAAGTGGAAGCCAAATTTGCAGAAAACGGTTTTGTTGTCGCATCAAATGCATCTGCATTTAGGATGGTAGAAGATGTTCCACTCATAATACCGGAGGTGAATCCAGACCATCTCGGATTAGTGGAAATCCAGAAAAAGAACAGAAACTGGGATGGATTCATAGTAACAAATCCGAATTGTACAACAATAGTCCTCGTACTTTCCCTAAAACCGCTGATGGATCTCGGATTGAAGAGAGTTATAGTTTCATCCATGCAAGCTCTTAGCGGAGCTGGCTATCCCGGTGTTCCATCACTTGCAATAACCGATAACATCCTCCCTTTCATAAAAGGTGAGGAGGAAAAAGTCGAGGAGGAGCCTCTAAAACTTCTCGGAAAGTTTGATGGTGATAAAATAAGTTTCGCCGATCTAAGCGTCTCAGCCTCCTGTCATAGGGTACCAGTTATAGATGGGCACCTCGAAGCGGTGTGGACTGAGTTTGAAAGGAATGTAGATGTTGGAGATGTCATAACTGCATTCAACTCGCTAAGACCCCTTGATCTGCCGACATCACCTGAAAAGGTGATAATAGTCAGAGACGAGCCAGACAGACCGCAACCAAGACTTGATAGAGATGAAGGAAACGGAATGAGCATAACGGTGGGAAGAATAAGGAAGGACAGAGATAATGCTATAAAATATCTCGTACTCGGACACAACACGGTAAGGGGTGCAGCGGGAGCAAGCATACTCAACGCGGAACTAATGATTAAAGAAAAATTAATATAACATAAAGTATGCTTCCATTTCACTAAAAACAAGGGGGGATATAAAGATGGCTGAGAACTCAGTGTTTGTTGGAAATAAGCCGGTTATGAACTACGTGCTGGCAGTATTGACACAATTCAACAGCGGTGTAAACGAGGTTTCGGTTAAAGCAAGAGGGAGAGCTATCAGCAGAGCTGTAGATGTTGCAGAGATTGTCAGAAAAAGATTCCTGCCGGATGTAGATGTAAAAGATATCCAGATCTCAACCGAAAAGGTTGAGAGCGAACAGGGAGAAGCAAATGTATCTGCAATAGAGATAACACTCGTGAAGAAGTAACCGAGGATTTGAAATTTTATTAAATTTTATTTAATTCCAATTTTCGATTGTATCTTGGGTATCTTGGATTATCTCAGCTTGACTTTTTACCTCCGTCACCCATAGTAAATCCACAAAACTTTTTAAATTTCGTCGCATCCTTTAGATTAATGATAGAGGATTTGCCAACTCTTGATGATGTAAACTTCTCCGGAAAGAATATACTTCTCAGGATTGACATCAACGCTCCTATTGTCAATTCAACAATTCTCGATACAACAAGATTTGAGAGCCATATTCCAACATTACGAGAACTTGAGGATTGTAAAGTCGTCATCTTAGCTCACCAAAGTAGAGCAGGGAAGAAAGATTTTACCACTCTAAAAGCACATGCGGAAATACTATCTAAGCTACTCGGAAAAGAGGTAGAGTACATAGACGAGTTATTCGGAAGATGTGCTTTGAATAAAATCGAGAAAGTGGATAAAGGATACATTCTACTCGAAAATGTTCGCTTTTATGCTGAGGAGACATTAAAAAGGACCCCGGAGGAGCATTCCGAATCTCTCATTGTGAGAAGGCTTGCACCATTGTTTGATATCTATGTAAACGATGCTTTCTCTGCATCTCATAGAAAGCAGGCGTCTCTTGTGGGATTTCCGCCCGTTCTACCATCCGTTATAGGTAGGCTTGTTGAAAAGGAGATTACCGCTCTTTCGAAAGCGTTGGGGAGTGACGAGGAGAAGATATTCATTCTCGGTGGTGCTAAAATCTCCGATTCAGTAAGAGTTATGAAAAATGTTCTCGAGAGCGGTATCGCTGAGAAAGTGGCTGTTACCGGTGTGGTTGCAAACTACTTCCTTATGCTGGAGGGTAAACCCTTAGGGATTGAAAACGAGAAAATCATTGAAGAGAACAAAGAAGGAGTTGACGACAAAGAGATGATAGAACTGCTAAACAAGCACAGAGACAAGATAATCCTACCAGTTGATTTCGGTGTTGAAATTGAAGGAAAAAGAGAGGATGTTGAAATCGATAAATTCGATGGAAGTGGAAGAATTATGGATGTGGGAGTCAATACAATATCCATACTGTCAGAAGAAATACAAAAATACGGTGTTGCGGTCATAAACGGTCCTGCAGGTGTCTTCGAGGATGAAAGGTTCTCACTCGGAACATTCGAGATACTGAAAGCGGTCTCCAAAGCAGACTTCTCAGTTGTTGGAGGTGGGCACATCTCCACCGCTGCAAGGTTGATAGGAATCGATAAGAAAATGAGCCATGTCTCCACCGGCGGTGGAGCAAGCATCAGATTTCTCAGTGGTGAAAAATTACCTGCCATAGAAGTGATAAGAAAGTACTGGAAAGAGAAATGGTTCAAGGAGGGGCCATGATCGTACCCACATCTAACACACTAAAACCACTATCGCACCGTTAAACATTACTCAGACTCCATTCCATCTCTCGTACTCGATTTCAAAGCCAAGAAGATCGAGTACCCTGTGAACGGTATGCATCACAAGGTCATCTATTGTTCTTGGGTTGATGTAGAAAGCGGGTAAGGGAGGCATAACGATAGCCCCTATCTCCGATAACCTCAACAGTGTCCTGAGATGTCCCGTATGTAAGGGAGTCTCCCTAATCAGCAATACAAGTTTTCTCCTTTCCTTGAGTGTCACATCTGCACATCTAACAATCAAGTTGTCCGCAATACCGTAAGCAATGGATGAAGCGGTATTTATCGTACAAGGTGCGATTACCATTCCATCGTGTTTAAAGCTTCCACTTGCGAGCTTTGCTCCGATATCATTGGGTGTGTAAAAGTAATCAGCTAAGGATTTGATGTATTCAATNCTCACATCAGTTTCGGTTTCAAGAGTAAGAATCGCTGGGTTTGATACAACAACATGCACTTCAGAATCCAGCTCTTTCAATCTTTCCAGTAACCTAACTCCGTAAATCTGACCGCTTGCGCCAGTCATTGCAAGTACAATTCTCTTCGTATAACCCATACAGTACTTATAGCTTAGTTGCTTAAAGCTGTTTTGATGAGATTCATGGGGGGTTTAGTTGTTTCAAAGCTCCAAAAATATTCAAATTAAGGTTATTTAAAGAATAACAGATTAGTTCACTTCTCAGGTTGAATAGTGGAGAGGGTTGCGCCCACGAAATTGTTTNTAGCTAAACAACAGAAATCGGCAAACAAAAAACCTACAGATGGTGCGAAATAAAAATAAAATAAAAATTTAAAATTTTAATTATCTCCTTCTAAGCAGGTATGCGACCGCAAGCAGTCCTGCTACCGCGAAGATTGCTTCAAACCCTGGAGATGGCTTTGGAGTCTCAGTTGGCTTTGGCTTGGGTGTCTCAGTCTTGGTTGGCTGTGGTGTCGGAGATGGTGTCGGAGATGGTGTCGGAGATGGTGTCGGAGATGGTGTCGGNGATGGTGTCGGNGATGGTGTCGGCTTGGGTGTCTCAGTCGGGGTTGGCTGGACTGGTAGCTCCTTAACCACAGTGAATACTGCGGTTGCAAGTGCATCATCCGTAAGCTTGCTTGAAGCGGTCAACCATGGCTCATCGGGTGATGCTTTCATGTTGGATTTATCTGTGAGCGGATAGCTCGAGCTTGTTGTTCTCATGTCGTCTCTGACATAGATCACATAGTCCGCCTCAGCAAACTTGTATGTCTGCAGTTCATATGTTGCGGTACCGTTATCA
>MTMT01000036.1 GCA_002010195.1 Archaeoglobus sp. JdFR-32 | reverse complement strand
GGTTGTATAAAAGTAAAAGGAGGTTGTATAAAAGTAAAAGGCAGGAACTCGGAGAGTCACAGATCATCAGAAGCTCAGTGCAATTCCGCCGAGCAGTTCCATTGCCTCTAACGACGCCCCTGTGACATCAAGAGCAAAAGTTTCCGGGATAATTGCGTCAAGTGCATCGGATACCTTCACCATTAACTTTATGGGAAGAATTGCCAGCAAGCTACCTCTCTGTATAAGCTCTCGGTAATATTTATGAACGAGGAATCTTACAACCTCTGCATTTGAGTTAAGACCGAGTTCCTCCTTTATTTTCTTAAACTTCTCCTCGAACTTCTCATCAGACTTTATCCTGAGATTGAGTATCGAGTTTCCATTTTTACCCATATTGTAACATTTGTAATCAAATTTAAGTAATTTTCGGTTTTTTGTTTAAAATTCACACTNACTGAGAATTTATCATAATTCTTAGTAGAGTTTTGTATCACTCTATATTCTGTCATGATTAAACAAAAAGTATATATGGGTTTGTCTAAAAATCAAACAATATGAAACATTTTGTTACATTACACAACATTTATATACTTTTTACTACATATTGAGACACATGGTAACGAGGTTGGAGAGTCTCCAAGAGAGTGATACACTGATCTACACAGCCTTTGTGGGGGTTTTAGTGATCATAGCGATAACAGCGTTCTCTTTCTTCTATGGAGAGGCTTATGGGATTCCAATGTGGGTAAAATGGGTTTTATTCCTGTTTGTTTTCACACTTGTCATCGGTATGATTGGACCGATGTCGGGTGTGGGTGGGGGCGTCATTTTCGTAGGACTCGGCATGGCAATACTCCCGTTCCATGTGGACTTCATCAGGGGNGCGGGTCTGGTTGCAGCACTAACTACTGCTCTGAATTCCGCACCGCACTTCACGAAAAAAGGGCTTGCTAACTTCAAGGTTGCAGCACCACTTGTAGTTGTTTCGACGGTGTTCTCCATAGCGGGAAGCATTTTTGGACTTTGGATTTCTAACGCTTTCCCACAGGGATCGAGCTATGTCAAAGTGAGTCTTGGATTCGTTCTGTTTGCCATGCTTGCTGCTTTAGCGACATCGAAGAATGTGGAGTATCCGGAACCGAAAAAGCCCGATAGGCTCTCAAGGATGCTCAACATTACTGGGGAGTGGTTTGAACCAACGCTCGGAAGAAAGGTCACCTACGGTGTAGGCAATCTGCCTATTGCAACAGTGTTTTTCGCTGGGGTTGGATTTGTAGCAGGCATGTTTGGACTTGGAGCAGGATGGGCGAATGTTCCCGTGCTCAACCTCATAATGGGTGTGCCGTTGAAAGCATCCGTTGCAACGAGCATGGTCATTCTTGCGATTAACGATTCTGCATCTCTGTGGGTGTATTTGGCAAACGGAGCGGTACTGCCGTTGGTCGTCGTTCCGACGGTTCTCGGAATAGGTATCGGGTCGAGGATCGGATCAAGGATTGCTGTGAGAACNAAGCCCAAGATAATAAAGTACCTTGTCATCGGATTGATTGGTCTTTCAGCGATAGTCAACATAATTCAGGGGCTCTCGGGAATGGGTGTAATTTAGATATTGGGTGAGAGGTGAGTGTATGGTTGAAAAAAATGAGGTAAGTGAGCTAAGCTATAAAAAACTCTTGCTGAGGAGAATTAGAGGCTTGTTCCCCACCCTCGATCAATTAGCTGAGATCATGGAGCCGATGAACTCAGGAAATGCCTTTGCACCGATTAATGCTGAAGAGAAGGGAAGGATAAGATCTACATTAAAGTCTAAGGAAGCCTCAAAACAATTTTTCGCATCAAAATTTTTTAGATGAGGGTGTTAGAGGGTGGTGAAAATGGTGAAGGAGAAGTTGGAGGATTTGAAACCGGATATTGATAAATTGGCTGATGTAATGGAGCCAATGCACCAGAAGGAAGCACTTGCGCCAATGAAGGAGCCAGTACCGGAAACGATATTCATAGACCCCATAAATAAGCTCTTCGGAGATGTAATGAAAACGATATGCAACATCGGTCTCGCGGTGATAATAATATCTGCGGGACTGTACTTCCTCGGAGTTTTTCCCGGAGATAACCCTGATCTTGAAGTTTTGAAGTGGAGCGAACCGGCGAAGAACTTCTGGAAGGATACGAGAGGTATCGAGATAAATGGTTATTCGTGGTTCCTGTCAAACCCAGCTGATCCGGAGAACATCGTAATTCTTGGCATAGCGTTTCTTGCCCTTACACCTCTGGTCGGATTTCTGATGACGATACCGAAATCTCACGGAGCATTGAGGATTCTTCTGGTGATAATCACCATAGAGTTCATATACGCCATAATAAGACCGTTAATATCGACTGTGGGAGGTGCACACTGAGGTGACGAGGGTAAGAAGGAAGAAGAATATCGCGAGGGTTTCGATCGCTTTGGACAACGAAACAGAAAAAATGGTTGAATTACTCTCGAAGGAGGAGGATAGAACCGCATCTGAAACGATAAGAACTGCAATAAAGACATACTACGATTTGAAAAGAATTGCGGGAACAGTAGACCTCGAGAAGCTCAGAAAGTACGGTGAAATGCTTGAAAGTGAAGAGAACATACTTGTGGACATAGATCTCTGGATAAGGATACTGGATGAACTAAACGAGAGGGGTACGGAGGACTTTTTCGAGTACATAAGGGAGATCGGCTATAACAAGGGACTGCAAAACAAGAAAATGGGTATCACAGACATTTACGAAACTTTGAAAGCTCTCGAGATAGGAAACTGGTTCAAGGTCAAAGAAAACGGGGAGACATACACGATCATACTTTCAACGAGGAGCGAACAAAACATCCTCAAAATTTTTCTGGAAGGAATGTTTGAAGCACAGGGTATCCCGATCGAAATAATCCCCGGATTTAGAAAGCTTACGATCGTGAGAAGAAAGGACTTATAAAGTGTAAACTTGTATGGCGTGATATCAGAAGATAGTCGCATATTTACTACTCTCTAAGCTACCTAAGCTTTCTAAATCACTTGAATCTCTGAACCACTTTCTAATCCTTTATGTGCCAAAGCCCAGATTCTATGCCTTACCATAAGTCCATCCTTCTCGATCTCTCTTACCCCAACAGAAACTCTTAAAAAGCTATTCGATGACTCCTCCACCATGCTGTACTACAATGAGGTACTTTGGTTTGTCCTACTCATCGTAAACTTCTCGGGCATTATTTTAGCCTACAGACTCTTCGGAAAGTACGGGCTATATGCTTGGACAGCTATGGCGATAATACTTGCGAACATACAGGTAATGAAGACAATAAGATTTTTTGGGCTTGTAACAGCTATGGGGAANATAATCTACGGTTCCACTTTTTTGGTGACAGACATCCTATGTGAAAACCATGGGAANGATTCTGCAAGGAAGGCTGTGATGATCGGGTTCTTCACATTGATATTCACCACCGTGATTATGCAGATATGTTTGGCGTTCATCCCTGATGAGAGCGACACCTTAAGCCCGGCATTGGAACAGATATTCAGTTTGCTTCCGAGGATAACCGTTGCAAGCCTTACAGCATATTTGGTAAGCCAATTGCATGATGTCTGGGCGTTTGATTTCTGGAGGAGAAAGACGGAAGGGAAACATNTGTGGCTCAGGAACAATGCATCCACAATGGTTTCACAGTTGATTGACAATGTTGTGTTCACATGGATCGCCTTCGTCGGATTCGGCATCTTCTGGGAACAGGTGTTTGCGTGGGAGATAATCATTGAGATATTCGTGACATCCTATGTCATGAAGTTCATCGTTGCGGTGTTAGATACGCCTTTCCTATATCTGAGCAGAAACATCAAAGANAGGGTTGTGGAAAAGTATGTGTGAGTTAGATTGTAGTCAAGATAGGTTCCTCAGTGCACACCGTTGCTGAGGTGCAGACCGACCACTCCTATCACAATGAGGCCGATTGAGGCTATCTTTATTGCGGTTATCGGCTCATTGAATACCGTAAATCCGATTATAGCTATCAATGCTGTTCCAAGTCCCGACCAGATCGCGTAGGCTATACTTATGTCTATTTTCTTTAATGCAAGGGTCAGAAATGTAAAACTGATTCCGTAGAAAACGAAGATCATAATTGAGGGAATGGGCTTTGTAAATCCTTGAGATAGCTTCATATTTGTAGTTCCAGCCACTTCTGAAAGTATGGCGAGGAATAAGTAAATCCAGTACATTTTCAAAACCCTCCTTATAGCTAATGGCTGATATTATTGAGATTCACTTCTACTAAAAAGTTGACCAACTAATCGGGTTGAGTCTAAGCGAGAAAAATTTTAAAAAATTAAAAATTAAGCACTCAGCTTCTTAGATTGCTCCTCTGCGATGTCGCCGACAATTGGTAGCTTAAACCACTCTCCCTTGTAAGCCTTGAATATGCAAACTATCCACACNACGAATCCTATCAGGCCAAGCAGTAGTGAGAATATTCCACCTATGAATGGAATCATACCTAGTATTATGCTGGCAATCCATAGGACTCCGAACACTATTATCGATTGCATTGCGTGGAATTTAACGAAAGCACTCTCCTTCTCAAGTATAAAGAATATAATTCCTGTTAGAATTACCGAGCACATAGCTCAAAGCTCCAGCAATGTTTTCATCCAATCCTGTTGATGATTTTGCCATGGTTTTTCAACCCTCAATTATATATTAGTGCGGAACTAAGACTTAGCTTTTTCCATAGCCAACCGTTATTTCCTGTTCACCGAGTGACCCACCGATCATCATTACTTCGTTCTGACCCTTCATGAACATCAGTCCAAAATCTCCACTCTCTATTCCACCATACTGGGAGGTGTATCCCTTACCTTCTATTGCCTTCCTCAATGCGTCGATATCTTCCGACTTGATCGGTCTTTTAACAACATATACGATGCTCGTTCCAATTCCTCCCTGCCCACTTCCGGAAATAAATCCGGTCGGTTTAGCACCACCAAATATGTTGTTCAGAATCGGTCTCATCATCGAGTCAACATCTTTCGCATCTCCAGAGAGTGATATCTCATTTGCTTTGTCGTAGGGGTTCTCCCCACCGGAGGTTTGAGTCTGCTGACTCTCACTCTCCTTGCTCTCTTCTGGTTTTTTTGTCTCTACTGGTGTTTGCTCGNTTTTTTCACCCGAACAACCACTTATTGCAACTCCAACAACAAATAGAGCAAGCAAAAACAATATGCTTAGTTTTTTCCTGTTTCTTCTCAACTATCTCCCCTCCATTCTGCAAATTTTTTCGGAAATTTTTCTTGAGGAATTGGGTTTTAAATTATATATTCTTTTCTATTTTAGGGAATTTATCATCAAAATTATGGTAAAATTTGTGTTGTTTTGAGTTTTGAGTTATTGCTTCGAAGGTCAATAACCTAACCATTTCTTTTTTAAGTTGTAAAATGTTCCATTTTCAATAGAAGANCGAATTTCCTCGATCAATTTTAGCAGAAAATAAACATTATGGTATGATGCAAGTCTGAAGTATGTTATCTCGTTTGAAACATACAGATGTCTTAGATAAGCTCTTGAATACTCCTGACAAACGAAGCAATCACAGTTTCTGTCGATTGGGCTGTTGTCTAAACGGAATTTTGCATTCTTGATGTGGATTCTGAACTTGTTCTTGGGATTTCCTCCTTCGGTCGGGCTAATGTATAGGTGCCCCCTTCTCGCCCATCTTGTTGGGGCAACACAATCGAACATGTCTACTCCTCTCTCAATGCAGTTGAACAAGTCCTCCACAGCACCTATTCCGAGTAGGTGTCGTGGTTTTTCTTCGGGCAGAATTGGGATGACCCACTCCAAGATGTTGAGCATGTCCTTTTTGCTTTTGCCTAANGACCCTCCAATCCCGTAACCGTCGAAGTCTCTTTCCGCCATAAATCTTGCAGACCTCTCCCTCAGGTCTCTATATTCTCCTCCTTGAACGATTCCGAATATCGCCTGCTCTCTGTCGTATGACTCCAAGCACTCGTCAGCCCATCTGTGAGTTCTCTCAAGAGCGATCTCGGTGTACTCTCTGTCGGATAGGGGAGATGTACATTCGTCAAAGGCGAAGATAATATCGGATCTTAGATTCGACTGAATTTGCATTGATTTCTTTGGAGTCAACTCGATCATTTCTCCGGTGATGTGGTTCCTGAATTTAACACCTCTGTCGTTGACGAAAGCCCATTTTTCGCTGAAGTCTTTGCTTTCGAAATCATCCTTTAGTCCTTCGAGGAATATGTTGTTAGCGATTTTTCCAACTCCGTGCTCCATACCGAATCCGAGGGAAAATGCCTGAAAACCACCGGAGTCTGTTACAATTGGCAAATCTACACCCATGAACCTGTGCAGACCACCCAGTTCTCTGATAACCTCATCTCCGGGACGAAGATGCAGGTGGTATGTGTTCGCGAGTAGAACCTCTGCACCCATCTCTTTTAGGTCTCTGTTGTCAAGCCCCCTAACTGATGCAAGAGTGGCGACCGGGATAAACACAGGAGTTCTGAAGTTCCCGTGTTTGGTTCTAACTAAACCCGTCCTCATTCTATCGAATTCGGTGTGTATCTTGAATTTGATCACTCCCATCTTAATTCAAAGATCCGGTATATGCATAAATTTATTCCCCTGCGGTAGCTTTATACCCTCATCATCATGCTCTCTCAAATATCTTTTTTAATCAGTAGAAAAATTAGATGTGTGGAAAAGTTACAGATGGTTGATGCTCTGAAAGCGTACTTGGATGATGTGAAGGAAATAGTTTTCGTAGTAAACAGAGATTATAAAGTAGTCTATCGAAACAAGGTTTTTAGTAGGTATTTTAGCGGGAATGCTGTTGATGACTTTGTTGTTGATGTAGAGGGATTTAAAGCATTCGTAAGCTCATGCAATGAAGCCAAATCAACCGAGTTCGAATTCAGGACTGTTGGTGGAATTAGAAAACTTAAGTTAAAGGCTTACCCGGAGAAGGATTACTGTCTTATTGTAGTTGAAGTGGAGAATATATTTGAAAAGATCTCTGAAGAGTCCGTTCAAGGTGTATTCGTAATTCAGGACGGAAAATTCAAGTATGTGAATCCTGTTGCAGAGAGGGTAACGAAATATACGAAAGACGAGCTTTACTCGATCAATCCACTTTCGCTGATCTCGGAAGACCATAGAGAAACCGTTAAAGAGCATTACAATCGGGTTTTAGAAGGTGAAAGAGTTCCCGCAGTAGAAATAAGCTACTATACAAAGGATGGTGAGCAAAGATGGGTTTTAATGTCTGCAACAAGGATTGAATATGAGGGTAAGCCTGCAATTCTTGGAAATTGGTTTGACATCACGAGGATCAAAACACTTGAAGAGGAGCTTAGGGTATCTGAAGAAAAATACAGGGATCTGGTTGAAAACACGCTCATCGGAGTTTACATCGTTACCGTTGATGGAGACATGATTCTCGCGAACAGGGCTCTTGCGAACATCCTCGAAACCCCTCTTGAAGAGATTTACAAGATGAAAACAACGAGATTCTACAAGAACAAAGAGGACAGAAAGAGGTTTCTTAGGAAACTGAGAGAGGAAGGAAGAGTTTATGGATTCGAGACGAAAATTGTCACCGGGAAGGGCAGAGAGATTGATGTTGTGATTAGTGCCAAGCTTGAAGGAAATATCATCACGGGCTCGTTGATGGACATCTCCTACAGAAAACAACTTGAGGAAAGAATCAAGGAGGAAAAGGAGTTTGCTGAGAAGGTCATCGACACAGCAAATGCTATGATTGTGGGATTGGACTCGAGGGGGAGAATAGTGATATTCAATAGGAAGTGTGAGGAGCTAACGGGATTGAAAAGAGAGAAGGTTTACGGAAAAAGTTGGTTTGAGTTTTTACCACCGGAGAGCAGAAAGAATGCTGTAAAGACATTTGAAGAGATTAAGAAGGGGAATCTGGTATCGTTTGTGGATCATGTTTCTACCTTGGAAGGTGAGAAAACCTTCTACTGGACTAACACCCTCGTGAAGAGGGGCAGGCAAAAGCTCGTTATAAGTGTTGGTGTGGATGTGACAGAGGAGCTGAAGGCTAAAAGGAGAGCGGAGGAGCTTGTGGAAGTACTCTCTCTGATAAATAAGATACTCAGGCATGACATATCCAANGACCTGAGCGTAATTCTCGGGATTCTCGAAATTTTAAAGACTGAATACAAACCAGAACTAGTCAATATAGGTTTAAAAACGATTGAAAGGAGTTTGGAGCTAATTTCNGAAATGAGAAGCTTTGAAAGTGCTGTGGAGGGAGGGGAACTGAAGGAGGTTGATGTAAGAGAGGTTGCAGAAAAAGTCTCGGAAGCTTTCACGGTTCACATCAACATTGAAGGTAACGGGAAGGTTTACGCGGATGAAGGGTTGCAATCCGTTTTCTCGAATATTATAAGAAATGCCATACTTCACGGAAAAACCGATAGGATAGATATCAGGATAAGAGAGGTCAACGGTTTCTGCGAGATCAGAATAGTGGATTACGGGAAGGGGATTCCGGATAAAGAAAAGGAGAAGATTTTCGAGGAGGGTTATTTCTATGGTGAGAGTGGCAGAACGGGGATGGGTCTGTACATCGTCAAGAAAATTGTAGATAGATACGGTGGATANGTCTGGGTTGAAGATAACAAGCCGAGAGGGGCGATATTTGTCATCAATTTGAGAAGTGCAGGGTAGGAAACGAGGTTAAGATATAAGAGGAAGATGTGGCTGGAACTATAAACCAAAACAAAACAACTAAACNCTACAAACCTCTACAATCCATTAGTACGCATGTGTATTGCTAATATGGTAAGGAGAGCGAATTTCAGGAAAAGTGATATATATCCTGTGCGAGAAATTATCTGCAATTCAAATGCGAGTGTGAAAAGAAGTGGAATGGAAAGAAATTGCGGAAAGGATTGGAGCTTTTTATTTTAAATCAGATGGCAGGGGTAGATTTGAGGAGATAGATTCGAAGTTCTTTGAGGTTATTAATTTTAAGCCAGATGGTTTTTACGATTTGATGGATGAAATAGATCTCGGAGTCCTTAGAAAGTGCCTTGGTTTCAAATCTTTTTCAATTGATGTGGATTTTGAGGCTGAAGATAGAACTATCTATTTTAAAATAATTGCAGAGCGGGTGGATGATCATTATGAGGGTGTGATTATCGAGCTAACCAAGATTAAAGTCTTGGAAAAGACCATAGAGGAGTTGAAAGCAAATTTGCGTAGAGCAGAGGCATTATTCGACACGATTATGGCATCGATTGATGATGTTTTCGTAATTCTTGATAGGAAAGGCAGAATAGAATACGCCAACAAGAAGTTCGAAAAAATAACTGGCTTTCCGCTCGATGAGTTGAAAGGAAAGAAGCTATCCGATTTCGTTGCGGAAGGTACGGATATAGGGGATCTAACCTCATCTTTTAGGACATTTGAACTGGAGCTAACCTCGAGGAGGGGNAAGTACCTGCTTGAGTTCAACACGAAGCCCGTTCGCTTGGATATTGGTGGAGTTAGTAGGGAGATTGTAATAGGTACGGGAAGGGATGTGACTGAAAGGAAGAGAATATCCTATGAGTTGGAGGAGTCGGAGAGGAGGTACAGGGAAGCATCGGAGTTTCTGCAGGGAATTCTTGATTATGCACCAGTTCCGATAACCGCTTGGGACACGAATATGAACATGACGCTGTGGAATAAAGCATCTGAGGAGATTTTTGGCTGGAAAGCTGAAGAGGTCTTGGGCAGGAATTTACTAGATCTTCAAATTCCTCTACGAGAAAGAAAAAGGGTTGAGGAGCTTATACGGGAAGTTATGAATAAGGGCGTGACGAAGAGGAACATAAATCCGAGCATAACGAAATCGGGGGATGAGAGAATCTTCGAGTGGTATAATTTCCCCGTGAGGGATTATAGGGGTATAATTAGTGGAGGGGCATCCATAGGTATCGATCTAACTGATATCATAGGGATGCAAAGAGATCTCAAGAGGAGTGAAACAAAGTACAAAGAGCTGTCGGAGTTCCTTCAAAAGATGATCAAAATCGCTCCGGTTGCGATAGTGGTATGGGATGAAAATTTGGAGATAACATCTTGGAATGATACATCCGAGAGGATGTTCGGATTTAAGAGAGATGAGGTTATTGGGAGGAACTTTGCAGAGTTGTTCGCTGAGAGGGATTCGGTTGAGGATTGGTTTTTGAATTTGATCTCAACTGATGGCTACCACAACACCATAGCGGAGAACATTACGAAGTACGGCAGGAGAGTTTTTGAGTGGTATTCCTTTGCATTCTCGAAGAATGGAGTCTCAATAGGGATGGACATTACGGATAGGATGAATATGGAAAGAATGCTCCGTTTAAGTGAGGAGAAGTTCAGGAAGATTTTCGAGGAGAGCCCTAATGCAATTGCGATTTTAAATGAGAGGGGAGAGGTGATGGATGCCAACAGGACATTCTCCGAATACTTCGGTGCTAAGAGAGGAGACAGATTAATAGAGGATTTGGCTAATAAGCTTCCTTCGGAGCAGATAAAAGTTCTCAAACAAGCTATGATCTATGTTATGGATACTCAGGAGAGCACAACGGTCGAACATAGAATTAAAGGCAGATTGTTGCAAAGCTCATTCATTCCGTTGACACTCGAAACGGGGAGGAGCTGTGTACTCATCTCAAAAGACCTGACCGAAATAATTTCGCTGAATAAACTCCTGAACACCGTAAACAACATAAACAAACTGCTGGTCAGGATCAAGAATGAAGGCGAACTTGTTAACAGGGTTTGTGAGGAATTTTCGAGGATGGAAGAGTACGATACAATCTGGATTGGAATCGTGGATGGCGAAGTAATCAAAGCGGTTGCAAGCATTAGAAAAGATGAGATGCCCGAGGTTGTGCCACCCCAGATGAAAAACCTGACTTGTATGCAGATTTCAAGAGCGTCAGGAGAGGTTGTTTTAAGACTGCCTTGGAGCGTAAAGTGTCTTGACTGCGAGTACTATCCGTTTCATAAGAGCAAGATTAGGGTTTCGATTCCCATGAGGGTGGAGAATGAAGTGAGAGGTGTGATAAACCTCATTTCTAAACATAAAGTTCCGTCTGAGAAGGAGCTTGAGCTTTTGCAAACCTTAGCAGACGATCTTGCGTTTGGATTGAAGGCACTTGAGCTTGAAAGGGAGAAAAGAAAAGCTCTTGAGCAGATAGAGAGAAATATAGAGAATTTTGCCATTCTTATAGACCACATAAGAAACCCTCTAACAAACATTTTGGGAATAACAGAACTAAAGGTTGAGGACGAGGAGGTTAGAGCAATCGTCACCCAGCAGGTTAACAGAATCGAGAAAGTCATTGAGAGACTTGATGAAGGTTGGCTCGAGTCAGAGGTAATAAGAGATTTCTTAAAGAAATATTGACTATCTGAAAATGAAAATCACCCATCATCATTAAATTACATNATTCTTTTTATACTGGTGAAAAAATTATCGAGCAATGGAAANAATCGGGGGTAGTGGGATCTTTTTTCTGGAAGATAACAATGTTATGTTCTGTAATAGGATATTTGAGACCATCACTGGTTACAATAGAGAGGAGATCAATAATTTTTTCGAGCTAGTCCATCCTGATGATAGGAAAAAGCTTGAAAATTTTTTGAACGGTGATTTGGACGAGATAAGTGTTGAACTGAGGATACTCAGGAAGAATGGAGAGTGTATATCGGTCTTGCTGACTTTGTTGAGAAGTGGAGATGCCTTGGTTGGAGCTATTACGGAGATGGGCAGTATTTATTTTGAAGAAGCTATGGTTGAAGCACTTGGCAGAATAAAAAGCACAATTCTGGGCTTTTTTGTATTTCAGGATGATAGATTTGTCTATGTCAACGATGTTGTCGAGAAGATTACCGGATACAGAAAGGAAGAACTTTATCGGATGAACTTCTGGGATATTGTGGTTCCCGAGATAAGGGATGTGATCAGGGAAAGAGGGAGGAGAAGGCAGAGGGGAGAGCATGTAGAACCATCCATATATGAGTGTCCATTTATTACGAAAGGAGGAAATGTTAAGTGGGCTTTACTCTCCTTTTCGAATGTAATCTACAACGGAAAACCAGCGGGATTTTGTACGGTTGTTGATATAACCGAGAAGAGGATGCTTGAGGAGAGATATAGGGTTCTGGTGGAGAAATCGGTTGCAGGGGTTTATGTCATTCAAGATGGGGTTTTCAAGTATGTAAATCCGAAAATGGCTGAAATTTGGGGGTACGATCAGGATGAGATGATTGGTGAGGAGGTGCTCAAGTTCGTCCATCCGGATAGTAGAGAGGAGGTGAGAGAGAACATAGAGAAGAGGGTCAGGGGTGAGATCGAATCCATTAACTACATCGTTAAGATACAAACGAAGAATGGAGAACCGAAGTTTATAGAGGTTTTTGGATCAAGAGCGATTTTCAACGGAAAACCTGCAGTAATCGGAACAGCCATAGACATCACTGAATTAAGAAGGTCTGAGGAGAAATACAGGGCGATGTTCAACTATTCTCCATCTCTTATCGCAATCATAAACGAAGATGGGGAGATTTTGGATCTGAATCTTGAAATGAGTGAGAAATTCGGAGGTGTTTCTGGGGAGAGCATTTTCGATCTCTTAGATAGAGCTAAGGCGGAAAGCTTGCTGAGTTACATAAAAAGATGTATAGAGAATGAAGAGGAGATCTCATTTATTCAGGAGATTGGTGGTTACTATTCCTTTACTGTGGTTCCCCTTTCTCTCCCTGAAGGTAAGTCGTGCATGCTGATAGGAAGCGATATAACAGACTTGATGAATTTGAACAACCTTCTCGGAATTGTTAATGATGTCATAAAGGCTATAGTGCACGAGAAGAATCACGAAAAGCTAATGGATAAGATTGTTAGAACTCTCTCAGCTTATCAATGCTGGATGGTTGAGGAAGGAAAGGTAAAAACCTTTGACGGTGAGATAAGAGTGTGTAAGCGTGAAAGGGAGTTTCTGAATTTGGATGACATCCTTACAGCTCCCTCTTCTGAATTCGCCATGGATTGTCCCGACGGATGTGACTGCCCCGCAACGAGAAGCGGGTTTGTTTTGGTAACTCCTGTAAGGGATGAGGTGACCTATGCGGTGCTAATACTTTCGAAGAGAACCGAATTCAAGGATTACGAGATGGAGGTATTCAGGACGATGGCGAGAGACATAGCATTCGGTTTAAAGTCAATTGAAATAGACATTCTTAAAAAAAGAGCGTATGAGCAGATTAACAAGAACATAGAGTACTTTGCATATCTTGTAGATGCCATAAGAAACCCCCTCATGATAATTCTCGGGCTGTCCGAGATGATGGAGCACGAGTACGCAGAGGTGATAATGGAGCAGGTTAACAGGATAGATAAGGTCATCAAAAAACTCGATCAAGGATGGCTCGAGACAGAAAAGGTCAGGGACTTTTTGAAGCTACATCCGGGTGGACTTAGTGGTAGGCTGAAAAGAGATATTTTTAGGAGTTGATTGCTGAGTTGCGTGATATAACGGGTTGATTAGAGTCAGGAGGACATCATGCTATCAAGCCGAGGAACTCTAAGGCTTCAACTACTCCCTCTCCGTCTTTTTTTGTAGTTATTATGTCTGCTATATCCTTTAGCTTTTTATCCGCATTTGCTACTGCAACACCTATTCCCGCGGTCTTCAACAGATCTATATCGTTTTCCGAATCACCTATCGCAACAAAATCTTTCTCCCTGATGTTCAATTTTTTCGCTATGAATCTAAGAGCACTACCCTTGCTAACCTTTGCATCGATGATGTGATAGGCGAATCCCGAATCTATAAGCTTCACATCATCAAATCCTTCATTAAGGAGCACTTCTCTACCTTTTTCAAGTTCGAAGGTTCTTCTCAAACACACTTCTGATTTCCTGTACTCGGAGTCAAGAACAGTTATATCGAAGTACTCTTTTAATTTTTCAACAGCCTTTACACATTTTTTTATGTCTCCGAGAATGATATCTTCTCCGTCGTACTCGAATCTCACAATGCCTCCGTTCTCACATATCACAATGTCCGAAACTCCAATTAGTTTTGCGGTAGTTCTTGCATAGCACGATATATTTCCGGTAGCAAGGACAACTGGAACCTTCAACCTCCTTATCGCGGACACGGCGGTTAAATTCAAGCTTCTGTCCTTATGAGTGATCGTGCCGTCTATATCTATCGCCACCCCTTTTACCTCAAAATCCATGAGGGTAGAGCTATTCGTTGGGTTAATAAATCATCCTGTTNTTTTTGTATAGCATCACACATTTTTCCACGATCATTGTTCTCAGCTTGTAAATACCTCCGGTTTCTTAGCGTGTAAATACCTCCGGTAGGAANCACATCAAAACACTGAACTACATTAGAAATCGGAATATTTATCTTGNTGGGGTTTAATTGGAGTCCATGAAGGTTGAGAAGGTTGAGGTTTTTGGCAAGTTCGTAAACATTCACTCTTACGGTGGAGACATCTTCTACATCCATGGATCTGGTGGTAGCGGATCTGTCTGGAAGAACCAGCTGAGGAAACTGGGAGGATATGCTATTGATCTTCCCGGTCACGGAGATTCTGAGGATGCGGAGATTAATGGGGTGGATGACTATGCGGATTTCGTTGTAACCACTATGGAAAACCTCGGTGGAAGATTTTTTGTTGTAGGCCACTCTCTCGGAGGTGCAATAGCCCAGAAGGTATATCTGAAAAAACCAGACATCGTGAAGGGGTTAATCCTTGTGAGTACTGGAGCGAGATTGAGAGTTTTACCGGAAATTCTCGAAGGATTACAAAAGGATTTTGAAAAGACGGTGAGATTCATAGTGGAAAAGCTGTTCTCACCATCTTTCGAAGATGATGAAATTAAGAAGGATGTTTTTGAAGAAATCCTGAGGTGCGGAAGCAAAATCACATACCGAGACTTTAAAGCATGTAATGATTTCGACTTGCTCGAGGACTACAGGAGCGGGAGAGTAAGGGTTGGTAGAGCGTTATGCATTGTTGGAGCAGATGATGTGATGACTCCGGTGAAGTACTCCGAGTTTTTTGTTAAAATGATAAACGCGGAAATTTCGGTGATTGATGGAGCGGGGCATATGGTTATGCTTGAAAAACCTGAAGAGGTCAATGAGGCTATAAAGAGATTTTGTGGTTTGTGATCAGTATTTGGCACATTTAAGCTTTCTACCTTGTTTTTTCCACCCCCTCAAATCGTAATACTCCCGCACCATCCTCTCAAANCTTTCTCTACCGATGGAGTCGGTGAAGATCTTGGGCAAACCTTCATCCACCACACCTTCCCTAAGGTTGAACTCCCTTGCGAGGTTGACTATCTTCTCCCCCACCTTCTTAAGGTTCTCAACCTCCATCCTCTCACCAGTAACTATCTCGTAGAGATTCGAGAGCTCCTCCCAGNAGATCGGGCCTATCACAGGCAAACAAAGAAAGCGACAAAGAACCATCGAGTCGACCACGGCATAGAAGTCCTCCAGATCCTTCACGAGTTCCGCCTGTCCCTCCGGGCTGAATCTGTCTATGCTCCCGGTGAGGTTAGGTCTGTAGACACAGCTTCGCATGTGGCATGCTCCCCTCGGAGATACTGCATAAGCCAAAGCCATGCCNTATAGCCCGCGGGGATCGTAGCCCGCGGGCTCCAGTCCTTTGATGTGGATACCTTTGGCACCTTTCCCAAGCTTATCTGCAATTCTTTTCACACCTTCAGCAAGCAGGTCTCCTTCATCCCTCCGAAAGGCAATCTTCTCCACGAGNTCTATTATCGCCTTGGAGTCTCCGAACCTCGCCTTGCCTAAGTGCATCCAGTAGGCTATTACATTTCCCGTGGTGATCGTATCCATGCTGTAGCGATCACAAAGCTCTGCTGACTTGATTATGTCCTCGAGGTTGCTGTTCTCGCAGAGAGAACCCAAAGCAAAAAGAGTCTCGTATTCGGGGCCTTCCACCTCAGCATCATCCGTTCTCACCACCTTCCCGCATGCAACGCTACATGCAAAGCATGATGTACTTCTCACAACATANNTCGATAACGCGTCCGCATTGATCTTCTCCACATCTTCGAACCTGCCTTTCTCCCAGTAGCGGGTTGGGAGGACACCCGCTTCGTTTGTCAGGGACATTATGCCCGGTGTTCCGTATTTCGTTAAGCTTTGGTGGGTCTTCCTTACAGATTCGTTCAGCCATCTTCGAAACTCCCTGAGTTTTTCTGGATTCGCTGGCTTCACCTTCCCACCACCCTTCACAACTATCGCCTTAAGCTTCTTTGAACCCATAACCGCTCCCGCTCCACCTCTACCGAACTGCCTACCCTTCCTGTGATTTATGCACGCGAACCTGACGAGNTTCTCTCCCGCCTGACCGATTGTGAGAATCTCCCCTCCGTGCTTTGCTCTGAGGAGATCTTCGGTTTTGAAGGAGTCTTTTCTCCAGAGATCCGATGCATCCTCTATTGAAACATCGCCATCCTCCACAAGGATGTAAACAGGTCTCTCTGATCTGCCCCTTACTATCAACACATCAATTCCAGCTCTCTTAAACTCGTGAGCTATGTATCCCCCGCACTGGGATTCTCCGTAGCCGTTTGTCATAGGTGATTTAAAGTGGCATGTGAGGCGGGACGCTCCGCTCAGAACGATGCCGTTCAAAGGACCGGTTGCAAATACGAGAA
>MTMT01000112.1 GCA_002010195.1 Archaeoglobus sp. JdFR-32 | reverse complement strand
GGCACTCGCTCTTTGGGTTCAGTTCCCTACAGTGTTTTAGGAGCATTTTAGCGATTTTCAGCAGCGTTCAAAGGGATTTCATCATGACTTCCACCGAGGGGATTGTTAGGAGCATCAAAGAAACCGAGTTTCTCTGCATCACGCCTTATGCACTCTCTGATGTATTCCGCAAGAGTGCTGTATCTCTTTCTCTTAAGAATGAAATCAAGAACCTCTTTTCATGCATTTTGGAAGAAAGTCGCATAAACTGCACCACACAACAACCACAATTTTACAGATTCTGATGACAGATTACAAAGTTATAAGCGTCAGATTAAGAGGAGATGTTTAGGTAAGATTCAAGAACCGTGTTTTATCCAAATACTTGAATTTACGGTCATGTCGGTGAGGAACTTGTTGAATAAATTAATAAAAAAATTAATATCGAAAAAAGAGCTTCAAAGTTGGATATTAAATTTGGTAAAATCAGAAGAAAATTAATCAGAAGGATAGATAGGGCTGCAATTGATGCTTGCAGGTAAAATAATGGATAGGTAATTTGTCGAAGTCAAAACAAGAAATTCTCAACTATCAGAAACCCCCTCAGATGAGGAAATCAAAGCGTGTAAAGAGTATTTTCCGGAAAATGAGGTTGCTGATGCAAGTCATACCGTCACATGCCTTAAAACAAATGCGGTTCTTATTACAAATGACAGACACTTCGATCCGATCAAAAGGCAGGTTTGATAGGAGTATGGAATACTTCAGAGACGATCAGCAGAATTCTCTTAGCATGATTGTCTCATTCGAAACAATTTTAACATCCCTCTTCACCTTTTATTATGCAAAAACTTCAGATGAACTCTGATGTGAGAGAGATCTACAGGAAACTTATGCATAAGCTGAGGAAAGCTGTTGAATTCGAAGAATGCATGAACTTTCTTCAAGAATTCTTTCCAGTTTCGGATGTTGATGAAATCAGAAGAAGACAGGATTTTTTGAGGGTTTTATTTGAAAAATCCTCAATTCTGAAAGATAAAACCATCTTAAAGGTTGAAAAACCGGATCTAACTCCAAAGAGATTGCGGGATAGGGTTTTGATAGTTGAAGAGGAAGAAGATTATGGAAAAGCAGTGGAACTTGACATCTGCGATGTCAATGTTGAGGGTGAGTATCCCCTCGTGATATATTCTGATGAGCTGAGGGAGATAGCGGTGGAGGAAATAGCCCCAGAGTACATTGTTATGGAGCTTTACGAAAAGAGAGACTCCTTGGAGAGGGTGAAGGAGGTAATTGAAGCTATCAGAGGTATGAGCTTTAGGATCACTGAATTTAAGCTTGAGAATGTTGATGAAGGGCATGGAAGCAAAGGTATAGAAGACAAAAACAATCTTTCCGTGGTTGGAAAAATTCTNGAAGAGATCTTAACAGTAGAGGACATTCTTACCAGAAGAAACACTTCAGAAGAGTTTGAGGAGTTTGTTTACATTAAGCTTGAAGAGATAAGGAGAAATATCGAGGAGAAGGTATCAGATGAAGAAATAACTCTGAGTGGTAAAGAGGTCCTCGAATATCTCAAGAATAAGTCTGGATTTGAGGATAAATTNAGAAAAATAGAGGATATTATTTTTGAGGAAGTTACGAAAGCAGAAAACGATATTTCTGAAAAATTTGGAGTCAGTGTTGAGGTATTTACGAGGGAGTCATATCCGGAGATTAATTTTGATATCCTTGAAAGGGTGAAAAGGGACATTGAGAGAGAATTCGTGATGGAAAGATATCATTTGTGCAGAGAAGTCGTAAGGAGAATCAAGATCTCTGTGGGCAACTTCGTTGAGAAAATAGATGAGGAGTTCGATTTGTATTACCTGATTGTAATGGGTTTTAAATTGCAAAAATTCTTTAGAAACTGGGTTTTTCCGGAGATAGAGGAAGATATTATNTACTTTAAATCCGGAAGAAACCTCTTCATCGAATCTCCACAACCAATATCGTACTGCATAGGAAACGGCATTGGACTTTCGGGATTCTCGAATTTCAACTCTCTCGATGAAGAGCAGAAGAAAAAGAGAATCATTGTTCTCACCGGAGCTAACAGCGGTGGAAAAACATCCCTGCTTAACCTAATTGTACAGATTCAGCTTTTGTTCCAGATGGGATTTCCCGTACCAGCAGAGGAGGCAAAACTCGATGTTCTTGAGGAGATCTACTTTTTCATGAGAAAGAAAACAGTTTACGGAGCGGGAGCATTTGAATCGACTTTAAAGAACTTTACCACAGCTCTTCTGAGTGGGAGGAAAAAGCTTATACTTGTAGATGAGTTCGAAGCGATAACTGAACCCGGAGCTGCTGTAAAAATGCTCACATCTTTTTTGAGGTTAGCTCATGAGAGAAACTTTTACATGATTGTCGTGTCGCATATGGCTGAAGACCTAAAGCTCGACTTCGTGAGGGTGGATGGAATTGAGGCGAGCGGTCTTGATGAGAACTTAAACCTAATCGTTGAAAGACAACCTCTGTTTAACAAATTCGGAAAGAGCACACCAGAGTTAATCGTGGAAAGAGTCTACAGGATGAGTAAGGGTGGAAGAAGAAAAATCTTGGAGCATGTTTTAAAGTCCTTGTCTTTTAGTCAGGACTGAGTTAAATCGGGGGTTTTTACACAACGAATGTGGGGTTGGAAGAATCGAAATGCTGAAGAAGTTGAAAAAGGAAATATACCTGAGATGCTGAAAAATTTACATGGGTGTCGTAAGAGTTGCGGAGAAAGGTTGCAACATCTATCTTGTCGACAATTTCCTGATTGATGCGGGAATTAAAAGTTTGGAGCTTGTTAAGAAATCTGTAAAGGATGTTNACGGCTTGATAATAACTCACGCCCACTACGATCACATCCAGTCAGCAAAGGCGATACATGAGGAATTTGGTTGCGATATATATGCCCACGAGATCGAGATTCCGTACATCCTCGGGGAGAAAAGGATGAGGTATTCCGGTTTTCTCGGTGTTCTTGCAACCGCTTTTGAAAAACTCTTAAGGATAGAGTACCCGGATGAAGTAAAGCGGATCACGGAGATAATGGATTGTTTTGACATAGGTTTCCACTCGGACTCTGGGTTGTATGCGATCCACACTCCTGGACACACACCCGGAAGCATCTGCATAAAATTTGGAGATTCTCTGATTTGTGGAGACCTACTCAGGGGAAAAAACTCCGGAAAAGCAGGCTTATCTCCTAAGTTGTTTTGCAGTAACTATGAGGCTTACCTAACCTCGGTTCGCTCGGTTTTGGATGTGGACTTTAAGAGGGTGTACCCGGGACATGGAAGTCCTGTAAGTANAGATGGTGTTGAAGAGGTCGTTAGAAGGGTTAAAGCTCCGTAGATGAAAATTAAAGGTGGCTAGGGTTGAGCACTGTAACAACCAGAAGTGTGAGAACCCCCGCAAGAAACATCCTCAAGCCCGCTCTTATTATATTCCTTTTCGAGACCCTCCCCATAATCGCTCCAACAACAAATAGTGAGAACAAACCGACCCCTATCGCAGGAACAAGTGCATCATCTGCTGGTAAGAACATATAGGGTATCAGGGGTAAGATTGCAGCGGGGATGGGTGCTATTGCATGGACTGTTGAGGAAACATAGGTTGCAAACTCATGTGCTTTTGAGATGGTATCTGATTTTCGGTTTATGAGGAGTGCCTTTTGCTTCTCCCTCTTCATTATCGTTTGCTCGATTTTTTCAGCCTCGTAAGCTCCCCATCCACTTGAGATTCCAAGAGCAAGCCCTGTGGCAATTCCAGCGGAGATTATAATCTCTGAAGTTGCGGAACCGCTCAGGTGAGCGCCCATTATCATACCGAGAATGGTGAGAACACCATCGAAAAAACCTATGACAAAGTACCTTCTTGAAACCGAATCAATGTCGGTGATGCTCGAATAAATACGATATCTGTCAATAATTCCCTTAAATTTTAGCTTTATCGAATTTACAGGGTTTGCTGAACTTTTCTCGTTTACGGGATTTTTCTCACTCCGATCGGATTCTTTTTTGTTCTCGAAATTTTTGTTCTCGGGGTCCTCCACAACATTAATTTGATTGGATGATTTTAATCCTTTCGATTTGATTGTTGAACGCACTCTGATGGCAGTAAACTTGACAATNTAGCAATACGATTATTCATCCAGCCACGGGCAACAATTTTTGTTANCCTCTCTAAAATCTTCCCAAGTAAGCCATCCAAGTCGTTTGGATACAATCTGCCAGTCAAGACCTTTTCTGTGTTGCAAGTCTCTTTCCAAGGATTCAGGATTATTTTTGTATTCAAGAAATTTGTAACCATATAGTCTGCTGGAAGGATTGTTTTTAAACATCTTGGGGGTTATCAATAGGAACAAAGTTTTTTCAGGATCTCTTTTATTCAGCGGGTAGCAGAGTTGATGGTTCCTCTCCAGCATGACATCTATATTTCTTGCAATTTGGTTTCGCATTGTGTTGTATGTGGTCTCGTACGAAATGTCTGATAACACCTTAGCTTCTATCACTACTGCAAAACCGTTTTTAGAGTTTAAGAGAAGTGCATCGATTTTTGTAGTACCTTCAAGGTTCGATTTACCGAAGGCACTGTCTACTATGTACGGTATGAGATGGACTTTTTCAATCTCTTTTCGAAGCCATTTTTTGTAGGACGCTGGAGAAGGTAGGGTCACTTCGAAAAACAGATGTAAATCCTTGCTAAAGCAGTCATCCCATTTCATGCCCTCGATAGGAGGATATTCACCGTAAGCTGTTCTAAAGAGCTTAACAAACTCTTGAATTCTGTTTTTGCTGTAAAAAATAGTCATCATGGTGGAAGTCAACCAGAATCTCTCATCTTTCTCTATTTGACATGGCTTCTTCATCTCGGAGATGGGTCTGCCTTTTCTGTTTGGATTTTTGGAGAGGTATTCTGAGTATCTTTCTACGCTTCTGGTGTAGTACTTGAGCTTAAGATGCTTATCCTTTGTACATTTACTCCTCTTTTTAACCTCGGTAAAGTGTGTTGACAGCAGTTCCTCTGTGAACGGGAGGTATATCGGGTGCATGAGTTGATTTAGCGTCTGTGGTATTATTAGTTATGGGTTGTTTTAAATATGGTTATGTTATGATATGATAGGATGTGATAGCTGATAGTAGGAATATTAAACACATCATTTTGCCATACGGTCTTATCCCCGCGTATTAGAATAATTTTATATCTGTGTTTTCCTTATAACTTGTATCGCTCGTTGGGGTAGGATGTTTGGAGTGTAAGTACCCTGAATTGAAATGGAGGAATCAAGATGGACAAGTTGAGGATATACAACACNTTCTCCAAAAAAGAAGAGGAGCTCGTAGTCGGAGATGTGGTTAAAATGTATGTTTGCGGAATAACAGCTTACGATTACTCCCATATAGGTCATGCGAGGAGTTCGGTAATTTTCGACACATTCAGGAGGTATTTAGAATTCCTCGGAAAAAAGGTGGTCTATGTTCAGAATTTTACGGATGTTGATGACAAAATCATCAGAAGGGCAGTGTCGGAGGGCAGAACTCAAAGGGATGTGGCGGAAGAGTTCATAAAGAAGTACTTTGAGGATATGGAAAGATTAAATGTCCGAAGAGCGGATTACCACCCCAAAGTTACCGAACACATTCCTGACATTATAGAAGCGGTGCAGAAGATACTGGAGAAAGGATATGCCTACGAAGTTAAAGGAGAAAACGGAAAAGATGTTTACTTTCATGTTCCCGAGTTCCCCGAATATGGCAAACTTTCAGGTTACAGCCTTGAAGAGCTGAATAAACACAGGATTGAACCAGATCCAAGAAAAAAAGATCCAAAGGATTTTGCACTTTGGAAATCAGCAAAGGAGGAAGATATAAAAGCTGAAGCGGTTTTTGAATCTCCATGGGGGTTGGGAAGACCCGGATGGCACATAGAGTGTTCTGTTCTTGCAACAAAGTATCTTTCTGCACCCTTTGATATCCACGGAGGTGGAAAGGACTTGATATTTCCTCACCACGAGAACGAAAGAGCCCAAAGCTACGCTCTTTTTGATGTTGAACCAGTTCGCTACTGGTTACACAACGACTTCGTGACAATCGGGGGAGAGAAGATGAGCAAAAGCCTTGGAAACATTGTAAGGATCAGAGATATCCTTGAAAGGTACGATGGAGAGGTTGTGAGGTACTTCCTTCTATCTGCTCACTACAGAAGCCCTCTTGACTTTACGGAGAAAGCCCTCGAAAATGCTAAGAAGTCTTATGAAAGTTTAAAGAACGCCCTTGAAAATCTCGATATGGAAATTGCGGGGATTAAAACATTTAGCGAGAAAATCAGTGATGCAGAGCTTAGCATAGATGAACTGGAAACAAGATTCATTTTTGCTATGAACGATGACTTCAACACGCCAAAAGCTCTCTCGGTAATTCATGAAATGGCTCGAAGGATAAATAATGCGGTCTCTAAGGGATGCTCTCTGGAATCCCTCGAAAAGGCGTTCAAGATATACACGAAGGTTTGCAGAGTTATGGGCTTCTTCGAGAATTATCGAAGAGTACCAATCCTGAGAGAATATAAAGGCATAATCATTGAGCGGGAGAGGGCGAGGAAGGAGAGGAACTTTGAAAGAGCAGATAGTATCAGAAATGACCTGAAAGAGAAGGGAATAATACTCATTGATACCCCGCGAGGAACGAGGTGGAAAGTAAAGTAGCGTATTGCTCGACACGGAAAGATTAACACCACTCTACACTCGTTTTCGGGAGATAATAGCTCTATCTCCTATCCTAAATAGATAGAACCATTCCTCTCCTGAGAGCTTGTCCTCTATTTTTTTCCTTACGCTCCAGTAGTCCTCTGGTGAAATGGAGAACCTTAAAGTGACCTTCTTGGCATTCAGTCTTCTCAGCTCCTTATTTATCTCGGATAGTGAGAAGTTACAAATGCATTCAACGATGTAATCTCTGATGAAGTTCGACTCTGTTCGGGAATTTGAGGTGAGTAAAGTTCTTCTTGAGTCCGAATAAAGTAGTTTAAGCTGTAAACTGTACTTACCAATCAGATTCGGTAGGAGATTTGATTTCATTATCGTAAAGTCTACCTCATGAACAAAATCTCCGACATCTTCTGTACTCTCGACATCTTCTCTCTCGTCCTCAGAGGTAATCCTCTCTCCGGAGGGGAGTGAGATTGCAGAAATCTCACATCTCTTTAGTTCTCCGGTGTATAAAGCCAGTCTGTTTAGTTTAAAGTCCACGGAGGTATATTCCTTCTCCCCGTTCATAGGTATTCTCTCGGGAGGCATTTGAGGAGGGAGTTCGAATGCGATATTCTCTGTTAGTTTTCTGTACTTTTCGTATACTCTTTCTGGATGCGGTTCAAGTCCGTTAAANGTTCTTACCTCTGCATCGGGAGGTCTTGCGGGATCAGAGAATATTATGTTTGTATCTACTTGCTCTATCGTCTCTTTGCTTAGACAGTCTCCGTTAATTATNTCTACATTGTCTATGTCGAGGTTCATAAGGTTCATAACCGCCATTAAAGATCTCTTTTTGTTCATCTCTATCCCGATGCACTTCTCGCATTCCTTGGCAAAAAAGATTAGTTGAGCTCCAACACCACAACTAATATCTGCAATTCTGTCTGTTTTAAGTCTTTTTGCTCTGTATTCGGCTACAATTGGTGGGGTGGAGTATCTTAAACCGGAGTCATCGAAGAAGAGATACTCTGACAACCTTCCGAATTTTCTCTTTGCTTTAATCCTGTTTTTTGCAATGGAGTAGATATCCTCCGGGCTGAAATCGAGTATCGGTTGCGAGNCTTTCAGCTCTTTAATTATCCTTTCCCTGCTGAATCCTCTTCTTATTCTCTTAACCACAAACTTAACCTTGTTCTCGAATTCTCTTAATTCGGATCTGTTTAATCTAATTTTTTTAGCCATAGGAATTGGAAATCCATAATGTAAGCATATCAGTGTTTTTTCCTCTTGATTTCAACTATGTCTCCAAGAGTCGGCTGAATGCTTTTTCTGCTGAAGTCAACTTTTACCTCTGTTACCTTCTCCCTTAGCTTTATGTTGAACAGTCTTTCAAGCTTCTCTATGACTTCTATCTCGGGTGTTAGCTCGGCATTTTCTATTTTCCTTATTAAAGATTCTTTTTCCTGAATTTTCTTTGCGAGAACTTCCTGACTCCAACCTCTTTTTTCCCTTTCCCTCTTTATGATCAGGTTGTAGTTGTCAAGCAGTTCCTCCTCAAACTCTATTCTCTTTGAGGGAGTTCTCTTTCTCAGTATTATCTTCTTGACATCTTTCTGCCCCACTCTCTCTATGGGTTTCTCACTACCCAAGCTTCTGCAGTTTCTACAAACCGTAACCTCGCTCCCCTCGATTAGGACTTTAAATCCTTTTCCCCTGATCTCTCTTCCGCAGACTTCGCAATTCATTTTTTCACCTTTTGAAGAGATATTCTTCATTCCCTCTCAAGGTATTTTAATTTTGCATTTTGGTAGAATCGGAATTTAGCAGACTCTGGATTAGCTTCTTACTACAGCTTCACTCTAAGTCTCACTTCCGTTTCAACACCCCAAAGTTACTCGTATCTCAGGGCATCAATGGGCTCGAGCTTGCTTGCTTTAAACGCGGGGTAAAAGCCTGAGATGACCGCGGTTATAATACCGAACCCAACCCCTTGGACTATTGAAACGAGGGTTGAGAATGTGAATAGGTACTCCGCACTTTTGAGGATCGCAACCATGATGAAGTACCCTCCAAAGATACTCAATCCTCCGCCGATTACACTTCCTATCACTCCGAGAATGAGCGCCTCGTACAGAAATATCCTCAGTATGGTTCTTCTGTTTGCTCCGACCGCCCTCATCACACCTATCTCTTTTGTTCTCTCTATTGTTGACATTAGCATTATGTTCAGAATGCTGACTCCCGCAACGAGAAGGGAAATTCCCGCTATCGCCATTAGGAAGAGATTGATCTGAGCAAACGCCTCACTTATCCTTTCTATTATAGTTTTCATTTCAAAGATCGATACCTTTTCCTCTCTTGAGTTTATGCTTTTTTCCACGGTCTCTTTAAGTCTCTCTACATCTTCAAGCTTCTCAACTCTAAGGATGATCATGTTGTAATCCTTCTGGTTGAAGATCTTCTCAAAGTCCGATTCCGAGATGATTATTGCGAAATTTGGGTTTATGTCAAATCTTGCCCCTTCTTTTTTTAGTATGCCCGAGACCGTGAATATTCTACCCTCTATTGTTAGTTTACTTCCAACTCTTATCTCAAGTCTTTCTGCAAGGGTGCTCCCAACCACGCATGTGGAGAAAAGCTTTGAACTTCCCTTTTCTACCTCAAAAAGGTCTTCTACGGTTCTTCTATCAAGTCCGTAAACAGTTACATAGGTTTTTCTGTCTTTGAATTGTACTAATCCGTTTTTATTTTTAATAGGGAAAAATGATTCGAGATATGGTATTTTTTCAAGCTTNGATACGGTATTTCTGTCTATGGTCGAGTATCCTCCGGAGTAGGATGGGGTGATGATTACTTCGTTTGCGACATCCTTGAAGTTCTCGAGAACGGTATTCTTCAGACCCTCTCCAAATATGCCAATGGAGGATATGGCCATAACTCCTATAATTATGCCGATTATGGCGAGAACACTCCTTACCTTCGTTCTTTTTAAGTTTCTTTTTGCAAGCTCGAAGTACATTCTCTCACCCTTCTTCGATGATCTTGCCGTCTCTGATTCTTACCGTCCTCTGAGCAAATTCGGATACAGATGGGTCGTGGGTAACNATAATTATTGTAACTCCTCTCTCCTTGTTAAGTCTTTTCAGAATCCGTAGGATAGCTTCACCGCTTTTGGTGTCTAAATTGCCTGTTGGTTCATCACACAAAAGTATTTCCGGGTCGTTTGCGAGGGCTCTGGCAATTCCCACTCTCTGTTGTTGCCCTCCGCTGAGTTCGTTTGGTTTTCTGTTCATCTCCTTTTCGAGTCCCACTATTTTAAGCAACTCAATAGCTTTCCTCCTCCTTTCATCTCCGTCAACTCTTTTGAAAATCATCGGCAGTTCTACATTTTCAAGAGCGGATAGGGTTGGTATCAGGTTGTAGTGCTGGAAAACGAAACCTATCGTCTCCCTTCTGAGCTTCGTAAGCTCATCATCACTCAGGGTTGATGTATCGACTTCTTTGATGTAAACTTTCCCAGATGTCGGTTTATCAAGGCACCCTATCATGTTGAGGAGCGTAGATTTACCGCTCCCGGAGGGACCCATGATCGATATGAACTCACCCTTTCCTACAACCATGTTCACTCCATCTAATGCGTGAACTTCCTCACTGCCTGTTATGTATATCTTGTAGACATCTTCAAGTCTAACTACCTCTGTTGGGTCATCTCTTTGCATGCTCATCGTTTTATGTCTTTCTTCTTGCCTTCATCCAAGCTATTCCAACTACAACAAAAACGATTACNGCGGTTATAACCACATAGGTTGTCAGATTCGATGAAACATCTGTGCTCAGCATGTCCGTATCTGACTCGAAAGTCTTCTCTGTTTGGTATGTTTTCCCTATCTCGTTAGTCCATGTGACTCTTATCGTTCCGTTTTTTGAAGGTGGGATTGAGAAGTCGAATGTGTAGAAGTCTCCGGGGTCGAGTTCACCTACATAGAAGTCTTTTGTGGAGTTCTTCGTGATTATCTCGATCAGGATGTTTCTAGCTTTACCTTTTCCTCCGTTGCTCAAATCTCCTGTNACCTTCATCTCGTTCAGTGTTTTCTCGATCTCCAAGTTGCTTACTCCTATAACCTCCACATCATTTGCGGTGAATCTAATTGCCTTCTCAACGCTGTATTCGTTGTTCATCTCATCCACGAAGTTCACTGTTATCTTTATCTCGTGTACTCCCGGTTCTTCGGGGGATACCTTGAACTCAAGCTCTCTACTATCCGATGATTCAAGAATCGGTATCTCCCGAGTTCTGTCGGAGAACGCTNTGCCCTCTCCATCTAAGTTGACGCCTATCTTGAATATTTTATCATTTCTGAGGTTGGTTATCTTCACGAATAGCTTTACAACATCTTTGACGGCTACTACCGGATCCGAGAGGTTTGCTGAGACAAAAACGAGTCTGCTTGGAGTGAAATCTACCGGAACGGTTTGTATTACCTCGTGGTAGTTTCTTCCGTTATAGTACGAAAGCTTGAATTTAAGCTCGTCCATCTCCTTTGGATAGATTTTAAATGTTCCCTCTGCGGAATCCAGAGACTGGAAGTAAAAGGAGGATGGATCAGAGTCGAAGAGGGGTGTAACTCTGATTCTCGATATGTCTATACTGCTCGCAACGGTAAAGCCAACCTCGTTCACTTCATTTAACACGAGTTTCGTCTTTTTGAGCACTATCTCCGGCTGGTATTTTTCCACGAAGACATTGAAAATCTGTTTTATGCTCTCGTTTTTCGAGGTAATTTTCACCTGAACCTGATACACTCCGGGGTTTTTTGCAGATACTGTGAATGGGAGTTCGTAAACGCTATTTGGGTAGATTTTACCTATCTCTGTTATGACACTGGGCGACACATCAACGCCTCTCGCGGTAAAAGATATGCTCTGTATCTCTTCCGTGGTAGAGGAGGTTATTGTAATCTTCCCGTCCGCAACATCTCCGGGAAGTAGGGTTGATGGACTAAGCTCTACTTTCGTAACTTCCAAAGAGGATGACACACCAATTAGACTGATCAAGCTCAAAATCACGATCAGGTTCCTTATCAAACTTTTTTTACGAATTAGATTCATATTCTGAAAAGCCATCGAAGGTAGATAAACCTTACTGTGTTTTTGCCAACTCTATCAGATTCTTCAGCTTAAAAAATTTTAGAGGAGGGGTGGAGGAGGTTAAAAGGTTTAAAAAATTTTTGAAAGCTTTGAAAAATGTTCGGAAAAACACTTTTAATTAGCCTGCCAACTAATATTATGGACTTCGGGAAAATATACGAGTTCATTCAAATGAATCTGTTTTACGGAGATGAAACTCTCACCATCAGAGAAAAAAGATACAATCCCTTGATAGTATTCTCGATAATAACTTCCATACTGAACGGTAGGGAGCTAATCCTTGGAGAATACGGAAGCGGAAAAACGACTTCTGCGGAGAGGATATCTTCCATTACAAAATACCTTCCGCTCGAATTTGTTCAATCCGCAACAATTCACGGACATCCGGAACAAACGGAAGAGAAGATAAAAGCAACTCTCGATCTCGGGGCACTTGAAAGAGAGGGAAAAGAGGTTATAAAATGGAAATTGCTACCGTTCTCCCCAACTGTTATTATCGATGAGGTTAACAGGCTCCCTGTCGGAAAGCAAAGTCTAATCCTGAATGAGATCGACAGGAACATATGGTGTTACAGAGGGGAAAGTATATTTACTGGTGAGAAATCCTTTTTTGGTACTATAAACTATCAGGACTCCGGCACGACTAAATTAATCCCCCCTCTCCTTGATAGGTTCGACATCTCTGTGGAGACATCATTCCTTCATCCCGTGAGGAAGAGGCTCCTCAGAAGAGGGATAGATGATGGGGTTTTGAGGGATCCGGATCTGTCGATGGAGATGATAGACTACATCCTGTATTCTACATCCGAAAAGGTAAAAGAGATAGAGAGGTATGTTAGGGAGGTATCGGANAGTTTCAGGGAGGAGCTTCAGGAAAGGATGAAGAGGATGAACTACACGATTTATCTTCCGGATTTAGAAGAGATTGGGGAAGTGAGGAGAGAAATACAGAATTATCCTGTCTCTTATGACTTTGAGCTGTTCTTCGACTATATCGGACAGGAGGTCTACTGCCAGCTCGGGCTGAACAAGGATTTTTCAAAATGCTATGGCTGTCACTACACGAACTTAGTGTGTTCGGATATGTTCTCCATTTCAAACAGGGCAGAGAGAAGCACATTTCTGTATGCAAAAGCACTTGCTTGGTGGAATGGTGATGAAGAAGCGGATTTAGACCATTTACTCACAGTTATGCCGTTTACTCTTTCTCACAGGACAGCTATCTCCGATAAGAAGTTGTCTGAGGTGAGGGAGAAGGAGAAAGATGTTGGTGATGAATTCTTTGCTGTGAAGGATTCAATAGACCGGGTTAAAAGAAGGTGGGAGGAACACAGGATTTACCAGATTTCCGCATTAAATTTTCTGAAGGACGGAGATTACGAAAAAATTGAGGAGATAGCAGAACTAACGACCCATCCATATTTCAGGAATCTTCTGAGGNGTTGATGTGAGAGGAACGAAGCGGAGTGAATGGGATGTATGATAATGGGAACAGCAGAGTAGAAATCGGTTTGAGAAGAATTTTTGAGGATGTAAGGAAAAAGCTACATTACCCNCCCATAACCCACTATCGACTCGGCAATAGAACTGGACTGGAATTTGGCAGAGAAATAAGGCTTTTATTGTCGAAAAATGATGTTAAGCTTCCTGAGAATCAGCTTAAAGGGTTGTTAGCACTTTTGATGAATTTTTGGTGCTACCACCCATACGCTCTGAAAAACATAATACTTGAAGAGTACTATCTCAAGGATTTCGAGAAGAGGGTAGAGATAAGAATGCTGTTTGATGAGATCCTGTCCGCTATCGACCTCTACATCAACAAAAATTTTCCTGAGATACTTCACTACTACAAGAGCCTCAATGCCACGATGAAACATGAGATCCTTCTGAAAAACTTCATGCTGAGGTTCTTAGGGGTTAGGGTGGANGATGGAGAGATGGTAGGTGGAGGGAGAGGAGATGGAGAAGTCGATGACAGCTATGAGGATAGGCACGGTTTTGAACGCGAGATCGGAGAGGATACGGAAGATAAGGAAGATGAGATAAAAAACAAGGTAGAAGAGCTGATGAAAATAGACTTTCTCGATAGAAGAGAGATGAGGTTGAAGCTGAACATTCAGAGATTTGCAAGGATTGTTGAAGATTGTATTGAGNTTGAGAAAGTCTCGGAAANAGGTCTTAGGATAGAGGATTTCGGTGAGCGGGAGATGGATTCCGCACTGAGGGAGATCGCGAGGGAGGTTGATAAAAAAGAGTTTGAGGAGATCTGCCATCTCATCGGAAAGAAAACAAAAACGAAGGTAAAACATCCGGAGAAGCTGTGGTATCTGGAAAAATCGAGAAATTACTCAATTTTCATACAGCCCCTCAAAAAAACTGGCTCGCTTTATCCCTTGGAGATATCGGATTTTGAGTTTGACGACAACATAGAGGTTTACAGTGCGGTGGACAGTTTTGGGAAAATCGTACCCGGTATTGCAAAGAAGTACGAGTTTCATGATTTTAAGGGGAGGGATGAGGGCATACCCGATGCTGTGGTTGTTATCGACTCCTCTGGAAGCATGACTGACCCATCTAAGTATGTGAGCTATGCGGTTCTTGGAGCGATGGTTATAGCACGAAATTATCTCGAAAATGGGGNGAAGGTAGGAGTTGTGAACTTCTCCAACGAGAACATAAGCGTTCCACCGATGAGGGGTGAAAGGGTTTTCGATGCCATAATACTCTATCAGGGTGGGGGGACCCATCTCGATGTTATTGAGCTTGAGAGGTATCTGAGGGGAGCGGGAACGGTTGATGTGGTCATCATAACGGATGGTGGGATCGAGAACATCGAGGAGGTCTCGAGATTCACCGCTCGGTTGAACTCCCTGACAGTGATATGGGTTAAGAGAGATGTCTTTGGAATCGGGGAATTCAAGAGAAGGGTGGAGAAGATAGCGGGGAAATTCGATATTTTCGAGGTTGAGGATGAAAAAGATATACCCTCCATAGCTGTCAGAAGGTTTGTGGAGAGGTACGCTTAGGGGGAGTACTGGATGGACATAATAAGAAAACTTATCCGGGATCATAACCTATTCGATGATGAAGGTAGGGGTTGCAAATCTCGTGAGGAATGCGAGACATTTAGAAGCTCGGGAATCGCGGGAGAAAACAGCAACATCCTTCTCGAAAATGTTATCGCGGATTATCTTGAAAAGGAACTTGATTACAGATTTGAACCACATTCTGCATTTCTTTACGGTAGAAAAATCCAGAAAAATCTTGGGTTGGATATAGAAAAGATAGAGGAGTTGGTGAATACTGAGTTGCCCGAGAAAATAGTGGAATATGAAAAAGAGATTAAGGTGAACTTGCAGGATGACATGTTCGATAGCTTCCTAGGCTATTTTGTTTCTGGATTGTACCACGATGTTCTGAAGGAAAACGAAACTATCACATTTGATTTGAGGAGTTTCCCTCCTAAGTTCCCTCATTTGAGGTACAGGATAGGCAACAAGTGGGGATTCGGGTATAGGCACATCAGGGGGGAGCTGAGAATCATTGGTTACTCGGGCGGTTACCTCGGGCACGAGATGAGAGGAGGTGTAATAGATGTTGTTGGGAGAGTCAGCGATAGAACCGGATACAGGATGAGGGATGGGATTATCAGGGTGCATGGATCATGCGGATGGAGAACAGGTGACGAAATGATTGGTGGAAGAATTGTAATCGATGGTGACTCAGGGGAGTGGACTGGAATAAACATGTACGGAGGAGAAATAAGGGTAAGAGGTAAGATAAAATCTGTAGGAAGGAGATACGGAGGAAGGATATATTGTTGGGATGATAGATGGGTGGAGATAGGGTAAATAAGTAGGAATTTACTTGAACACCATAACGGGGACTTTTGAATGCCTTATTACGGAGTCTGCAGTTTTTCCAACTTCTTCTTCTCCAGTCTTTCCCTTTGAGCAAACTACNACTAATGTACCATCTTCTGACTCCTTGAGTATTTCCTTTACGGGATTTCCGTGCCTAATCCTTACCTCCACATTTGCCCCGTCATTCGACACATTTTCGACTCTTGATTTCAGTGCATTAAGTTTCTCGTTTGCAGTTTTAACAGCTTCCTCGATCTCTGGTTTGCTCTTATCTACAACATGGAGTAGAATTACACTNCCATTTATGCTTACGATTCTCTTCATGAATTCAAGAATCTCCTCTTTGACATCGGATGTATCGAAGCAGAAAATTACCTTCTCCAAAATCCTTTCGGATGTGTATAGGTGGAATTCTCCCTCTTTCTCCTCCATTTCGAACCTCATGATTAGTATCGGTACCTTCGACCTCCTTATCACCTCCTCTGTAACACCGCCCAAAAGCTTCTGTTTCAACCAGTTGTGACCCTTTGAGCCCATTACTATCAAGTTCGCATACTCATCTTCGACGACATCAATTATGGCATCTGCAGGATCGTTGGAGGTTGCGATAAATCTTGTTCTAACTTGCAATCCAAATTCTCTGAGGATATTGGCCTGCTCATCCAAATTTTTCTCTGCTTTCTCTTTTATTTTCGCAACATAATCGTCGATGTTCACTCTAGCCAGAGATAGAACGAAAGGATCGTACAGTCCTGCGTGAAAGAGAACNATCTCNTTGACTCCAACATCACTCAGCTCTTTGCTGTACTCGATCGTTTTTCTAGAGTACTCGGAAAAGTCTGTAGGAATTAGAACTCTCTCGAACAACTCCACCATGGGGTAAAGTGTTGATAGGACATACTTAAATCTTCTCACCCCCTATCTTGTTTAATGCTACTGTTCAAACTGGATGACATGGATTGCAGGATTGTGAGGAGGGTAAATAGGTTCGTTGTTGAGGTGGAGGTGGAGGGAAGAAGAGAGCTGGCACATCTGAACAATTCCGGTAGGTTGCTGGAGCTAATCTACGAGGGAAATCGAGGCAAATGTATCAGAATCAGGGGTAGAAAGCTCTCCTACAGGTTGATATCGGCANAGCTGGATGACAGCTACGCTTTGATAGATACAAACCTGCATGCGAAAGCTTTCGAGAGGAGTGTTGAGCTAAACCTGATACCGTGGATGGAGTGTGAAGAATTCAGAAGGAATGTCAGGGTCGACGGAGAGATTATCGACTACCTTTTCTGCGATAGCATGTATGTTGAGCTGAAAAGTGCCACGCTGAAGAAGGGAGAGTACGCCATGTATCCGGATTGCCCGTCTTTAAGGGGAAGAAGGCAGATAAAAACACTACTGAAGTACAATTCTTTGATAGTCTTCGTTTCGGGCTTGGAGGATGTTACCGCGTTTAAGCCCAACAGGGATGCGGATGAGGTCATAGCGGAATTGCTTGCAGAGTCAAATTGCAGGGCAATTCAGGTAGCATACAGGAACGGAAGGATCTATCTTCAAAATCCAGATCTAAGGGTGGAAGTTTGAATATTTTTGTTTGAAGAGGGTACTGGAATCAAATCACAGAGGAGGGTACTGGAATCAAATCACAG
>MTMT01000117.1 GCA_002010195.1 Archaeoglobus sp. JdFR-32 | reverse complement strand
TCTCTCTCTCGTTACCCTTTCCTGAATGCTATCCCAGTCGTACTTCACCTGGAGTGGGGCAAAGCACCTCTCGCAGATGTATCTGGGGGAGTCCTCGTATTCCGTCTTACAAGCCATACATTCGAGCATTAACATTGTTAATAGATACCAGGTATTAATAATTTTCGGTTGAGATATTATGACATGTAATTTAGATGGGTNTACAAAAAATCCATGCTCACCGCAACGAAGATAGGAAATCATAAATTCACAAATTTTAAATTCGATTTGAGGCAGATCTTTTATGGGTTATACAGGTAATGCTGAGGAAGGAGGCGAATTGTTTTTAGGCAAAGTTGTCGGGCTCGACATAGGTGGAGCGAACCTGAAATATTCTGATGTGGAGGGTAATGGTGAGGTAATATACTTCCCCATGTGGTTGAAGTTCGATGAGCTTGAGAATTACCTCTTCAGAATAAAAAGAGACTCAGGAGGAGAGGTTTTCTCAGCGGTTATAACAGCCGAATTGTCGGATGCATTTAAATCCAAATCAGAGGGGATACTTTACATCTCATCCGTTTTAAAAAAAGTCTTTGATGAAGTTTACTTTCTTAGCGTGGATGGGGAGCTTAGGAGGAGGATAGATGAACCTTTGAAATTTTCCGCAAGTAACTGGGTTGCCTCGGTGTTGTTTTTGAAGAATGAGTTTAAAGAGTTCATTTTTGTGGATATGGGATCAACGACTACAGATATAATTCCCGTGAAGGGGGATGTGCTTGCGGACAAAACAGATTTCGGTAGATTGAGGAGAGGGGAGTTGTACTACGCGGGGTTGCTGAGAACACCGCCCCACTACATCCTACCCGAATACGATGGCGTCCCTATATCTCCAGAATATTTTGCGGTGATGGGAGATGTGATGGTTCTGACCGGGGAAATAAGCGAGGAAAACTACACCGTGGACACTCCGGATGGGAGGGGTAAGAGTAGAGAGGACTGTTTGAGGAGAGTTGCAAGGCTCTTCTGTGCGGATGAGGAGGAAGTGGGTGAAGAATTCTTAAAGGACTTCGCATACGCTTGTAGGAATAGATTTGTTGAGATACTGAGGGGATTAATTTTGAGGAAGGTGAAGGAGTACGGAATAGGCATGGTGATTGGGTGTGGGGTAGGAGAGGTGTTGATAGAGAGAGCAGTGGATGAGCTTGAAGGGGTTGAGTATGTATCCCTCAGAGGAAGATACGGCAGAGCATCGGATTACTTCCCCGCATTTGCGGTTGCCAATCTGCTTAGAATGGANGGCTGAGGGTGTGAGGAATGCTCCTCATCAAGCTTGGTGGAAGTGTAATGGGTCACTGGAAGTCTGTGGTGGATAATATTCTCTCCGCATGCAGGCTCAGGAAGGAGAGAGTACTGTTCATCACGGGTGGAGGAAGATTGGCGGATGCTGTCAGGGAGATGGAAGCTGATGATGATACTTCGCATTGGATGGCAATCTTAGCCATGGAGATAAACTCATTTTATCTTTCCTCTCTGTTTCCAGAGCTTGAGAAGATACATGTAGACAATTTTGAGGAAATAGATCCAAAATTTGCAGGGATTGTCTTTCCCTACACTCTGATCAGAAGGAATGATGAGCTACCGCATACATGGGATGTTACATCTGACTCCATAGCAATTTGGATGTGCGGTAAACTCGGTTTGAAGAAAGTGATAAAGATTACGGATGTTGACGGAATATTCAAGGATGGCAGGTTGGTTGAGAAAATCTCAGTAGAAGAATTGAACTTCGAGAGCTGTATCGACTCCTACTCTGGAAAGCTGATAAGGGAGTTTGGTGTTGAAGTTTTCATCTGTAATGGTGGGAAGCCTGAAAGGGTAAAAGATTATATATTGCGAGAAAAGGCAATAGGAACACTCATAACAAAACGGAGGTAGTAATCATGGAGNTTCATAAATGTATTTCATGCGGTGAAAATCTGATCGGGATGAATTATGTAAAGTTCCCGTGTCCGAACTGTGATGAGGTAATATACAGGTGTAAAAGGTGCAGAAAGCTTGCAAACATATACAGATGTCCGAGTTGCGGATTTGAAGGACCATGAGTTTTGAACCCGTAATTCAGCAATCAGTTANTAAATTTCTTTCGAGGTGGTATGGATGGGAGATGTTGTAATGACGCTAAGGGTAATGCCCAAGGATGTGGATGTGGATCTCGAGTCCGTGTACTCCAAGATAGAGGAATTAAAGGGAGAGAAAGTAGAGTTGAGAGATAAAAAGATTCAACCCATTGCTTTCGGACTGAAAGCACTTGTTTTGATGGCTGTGATGCCTGATGAAGGCTCAATAGGGGATGAGTTTGTTGAGAAGGTGAGAAATGTGGAGGGCGTGGAATCCGTTGAGATCGAGTCTGTAGAGTTGCTTTAGTGTTGAGGGATATTTAAAAATATTTTTAAATAACACCTACTTTTTTTGAACATGGTGCCGATTCAGATAGTCACACCTCCTCTGGCTGCGAATGCATATCTGTTGCTCACAGAAAAACCGGCGATAGTTGATGTGGGAGGAGATGCTAAATTCCTGCTGGATGTTGTGAGAAAGTACATTGAGCCATCTAAGGTGGAGTACATATTCCTCACCCATTCACATTTCGATCATGCATCCGCAGTTAGTGATTGGAAAGGATGGTTTGAGGGGGTTAAGATAGTTCTACACAAGGAGGAGTATTCCCTCGTTAAAGCACAGGGGTTTGCTACTGTTTTTGGTATAAGGTTCAAGCCTTTTGAGCCAGATGTAACGGTTGAAGGAGGAGAGGTATTTGATTTAGGAGAGGTAAAGCTCGAAGTCATACACACCCCCGGACACTCTCCGGGAAGTATATGCCTGTATGAGAGGGAAAAGAAGTGGCTGTTTAGCGGAGATACCGTGTTCCCTCACGGAAGTTTCGGGAGGGTAGATTTGCCCGGAGGGAGCTCGTATAAGCTCATAGAGTCGATTAAACTGCTATCTCAGCTTGATGTTGAGAACCTATACCCGGGGCATGAAGAGGAGGTAGTAGGTGGGGCTAATGAACACATCAGAAGGAGCTTAGAGCTCGCAAAGATGTTCCTTTAAAGCATCTGGAGATCCGCAGAAAGTAGAAAGTTATAATATCATTCCAATCATTTTCTATTTTGATGGGTGTTGATGTATGTCTCGTTGAGCTGAAAACTCCCGAGAATATTGGGTTTATTGCAAGAANCATGAAAAATTTTGGATTCGAAAACCTCTATCTTCTCAACTGTAATGTCAATGAAATGTCTTACATCACCGCAAGCCACGGTTCAGACATTCTGAGGAATGCGAAGGTTGTTTCAAGCTTAGACGAGGTTTTATTAGATAAGAATCTTGTCATAGCGACAACGGGCATCCCCGGGGTTAAAGAGGAGAGGTATCTCAGACGACCGATATTCTATCCTGATGAGCTGAGGAACTTTCTCAAAGGAAAATCGGTTTCTGCAGTGATACTTTTTGGGAGGGAGGACTACGGATTGCTGAATGAGGAGATAGAACTCTCGGATATTGTGGTGACAATACCAACGAATCCCGAGTATCCTGTTCTTAATGTTAGCCATGCGGTAGCGATAATCCTCTACGAGCTCAAAAAGTCGGCTTACGAGGTGGAAGAAAAGTGCTATGCTGATACCGAAGACATTAATGTGTTGGTTTCNTATTACGAGGNGTTGTTGAGGAAGTGCAGGTATCCTCCCCATCGAATACCGAGAACTTTGTTAATGCTGAAAAGAGTCCATAAAAGAGCTTTAATGACAAAAAAGGAATATTCAACTTATCTTGGAGTTATCAGAAAAATAAAAATATATATCGATGGACTATACTCGAAAGGAAGAAGGGATGGGGATGAGTGAAAAAAAGCTTGTAATAGCAGATAAATGGTTGCTTCTGCTTGTTGTGTGTATAATTTCCCTCTTAGCTCTGATATTCTACTTTATGACACCTCTGCTCGATGGAATCTTGATGGGAATTGTTTTTGCGTATGTTGCCAAACCCCTCATGAGACGGCTTGAAAAGAAGTTGAACAGATTTTTCTCGTCTCTGCTTTCAACGCTTATAATACTCATACCTGTGTCGATTTTGATGTTTTATGGAATATTTCAAGGAGTTACCCAAGCAATAAACTTAATAACACATCAAAGTGAGTTTCAAGCCCAGTTGATTCAGGTTTTGAGAACCGCGGGACTTAGAGAGGAATATGTACAGCAAATTCACAACATATTTCCCCAGATATCCTCGTTTATTTCGAAAAACATCCTTCAAGTTTCCGCAATAAATCTTACAATTAAGTTCATCACTTTTATCATGAACTTTCTAATTTCTTCGATTGTTTGCTTCTACATTCTACTTGATGGTGAAAAGTTTATCTCTAGAAGTATAAAAATTCTTCCTGAAGAGTACCGAGATGGTTTTTCGAAGTTTGTTGAGGAGATAGACAATGTGCTTCTCGGATTGTGGTTCGGAAATTTCGCAGTGGCGGTTATGATAGGTATAGCAAGTATACCTTTTTTCCTTGCGTTTCAGATACCTTATACCGCTTTACTCTCAGGGTTAATTTTTCTTGCTGCATTGATTCCGGTTTTTGCAGAGTGGATGGTTTTGCTCCCGGTAGCTTTTTATTTAGCTCTGAATAATCCGATTTCTGCGGTTTGGTTTCTGATATTGGGATTCATTTTTCTGTACATCCTGCCCGAGATAGTCCTCAGACCGTACTTCGTGGGTTATACATCTAAGGTACATCCCTTGCTCATTCTCCTATCGTTCATAGGCGGTGGGTTGGTTGGAGGGGTTACGGGATTCTTCCTTGCACCGATGCTTTCCGCAATAGGAACCGCATTGTATAATTACTACACAACTGAGAAATAGATTTAGAGGTTTAAGACAGGGATGGAAGGCTTAAGATCCGAACATCGAAACTCAAAATCAAAATAATAAAAAATAGGTTATCCAGTTACATGTGGTGGTAACAGCTTTGTTAGAACTTTCTGGTCTGTAATGACTCCAACCGGCTTTCCACCATCGGTTACAACAAGTATCCTTACTCCCTCATCCCTCATGAGCCTTATGGCTTCCTTTATCTTCGTGTCTTTCTCCGCGGTGACTATCTTCGGTCTCATGTACTCTTCCACTCTGGCATCGAGCTTGTCATCTGCAAGGGCTTTCACCGCATGATCCAGTGTGAATATGCCAATAAGTGAGCCATCATCCTTCACGGGCATGCAGTATATGTCTTTTTCACTCAGCATTTTTGCAGCATCCTTGACTTTCGTATCTTTGTGTATCATCACCACGGGTGTCGACATGTGCTCACCTATGGTATCCTTTGGTAATGCAACTATGCCTTCGGTATCTATCACGACGGTGTTTGCTGTATCATCTCTTCCGCTGACCTTACCCACGATTATCAGCTCGTTTACGGGTGTTGGACCGATCAGAATTCTATCTCCAACGGAGATCTTCTTTGCATCACCCACAACTCTGATTCTCGCCTGACAGACTTCGGGATGGGATATAGATGGAAAGTCTATTTCCTCTACGGTTAGATCTTCAATCAACTCATCATTTCTTATGACCGGAACTCTTACTGATTCTTCGGGTTTTGTTATTGAAAGCATCTCATACGCTTTTGCAGTCGGTCTGTAACCACCTTTCGGTCCGGGTACACCTTCAACGAGCCCTAAGGCTCTGAGGGCTTGCATCTGGTTCCTAACTGTTCCGGGATTTCTATTGATAAGTTCTGCAATTTCTTCTCCTTTAATGGATAAACCTGTCTTCCTTTTATAGAGTGTGATTAGGGCATACAGAATGTCTTTCTGAATTTGTGTCAATTCAAGCTCCATTTAAATTACCTCCCTGAAACTTTTCTTGTAGTTTTAAAAGGGAGTGTATAAATATTTTTTCTCCCCAATTCTATAAACCGAGACCAGAATTTTTTAATTTATATGTTGCAGAAATAGAATAATTTTGATTAAGTGGATAAAGCCATGGAATTATTCTCAATTATAATCTTAAACAATCAATTATAAAGGAATTGGTAGATACTGGTGTAAGGGTTGGAAAGGCTTGGGGTAACATGAAAGCAAATCCGAAAGGTGGAGCGGGTGTAACGGAAGATGGTTCAGCCACGATACAACATCAAGTATTTAAGCATTCCGAAAAAAAGAAGTACAGATGGAAGATGCTGAAATTGGCAGAGGTGAGACTGAGGAGGAAGTGAGCCTTGATTTATGTTTCAACCCGAGAAAACTTCCTACGGTTTTAACAGCTGAGGAACTAGTCGATAAAGCTTTCAGAAGAGCTAAGAAAGTTTCTGGAAGAAATAAAAAGGAGAGGGCTATTAACAAGTTATCTACCCTCTCCAATGTATTCAAGGATTATTTTGGGAGGATAATCTCTTCTCATCCGAGTTATCAGAATCTGCCCGATTTTTACAGGGAACTAATCGATGTTGTTGTTGGGATAGGAAACCTTAGGAAAAGCTTGGGTGCTCTTGCGTGGGCGGATACCAAGATACAGGCTCTGATAAGCAAGGGAATAAGGGAAATAAAGGGTGGAAAAAATCCAGATGTGGTTATTAGATCTACCTACGGTAGGATATCTTCGGTAGTGAACCAAATCGGAAAGAATCTCGAATTTTTAAATCGGGCGAAGAATGTTATGAGAGAAATCCCAACTTTGAGCAACGATCCTGTAGTCGTCGTTGCGGGATACCCTAATGTTGGAAAGTCAAGTCTAGTCTCAATCCTCTCTACGGTAAAGCCGGAGGTAGCAAGCTATCCCTTTACAACCAAGAAAATATTTGTGGGAAGGGGGGAGATAAATCGAAGGAAGGTTCAGATAATCGATACTCCCGGGTTGCTTGACAGACCTCTCCACAAAAGAAACAAGATCGAGAGAAAGGCAATTCTGTGCCTGAAGTACTTGGCTGATTGCATAATATTTGTGATCGATCCAACGGAGACTTGCGGTTACTCAATGGAAAGCCAGATGTCTCTCTTTCATGAGTTGAGAAAGGAGTTTCACTCTGTAATTCCGGTATATAGCAAAACTGATCTACACGATCTAAGGGACAAGATTGGGTTCTCATCCGTAACTGGAGAGGGAATCGAGGAGATCAAAGGTTTAATCCACGAGTGCATTAGGGATAAAAGGTAAATGTTGATAGGGATTGAAAGGGGTGTTTAATGGAAAAGAACCCAGTATGTGGTATATCCGATAATAACACCTGCGTTAAGGAACGGGAGTCCCGGATGGGCACCTTCTCTTCTCTCGACAAGATATATCAACAGAAACAATCCCATGATGCCACCCACCAGAGTGAAGAGGGCGGACATCTTTATGAAGTATATGTAGGGAGACTTAGTAAAGACTTGTGCGGACACAACAAGGATGTTCGGAATTACAACATCGCCTACACCCATGAATACAGCCTTCTCCTTCGCAGATTCGAGCCTCTCAAATGTAAAGTCTCTTGAGAAAGGGATAACGAATAACAGCGGAAGCTTCATTTTTGTTAGAGAGTCTGCGAGATCGACCATGTGTCCCGTTTTGTAAACCGATATGAAATCGTATACTGCAAGAATGATTAGAAGGACTATGACTGGTATTGGGGTCAGGCTTATGCCGAATATGCTCGTAATTCCTGCGGATAGTAGGAGGGCTACCGCATCGATGACAAACCAATTTGAAGTCTTAACGAGCAATAACACAAGGATAAGGGAGAGTATAAATGAAAAAAGTCCTGCGAAGGGATAGAAGACATAGTAAATTGAAATGAAAATAAGTAAATACATCATCCACTGGATGAAATTCTCCATAAACTTGGCCATAACGAGTATGAATGCGGTGAACAAAATTATTATCGCGAAGTAGTATATCGAATTCATGATGTCCTCGGGATTACTGAATGCTTGCAATCCCGCCTCCTTGTAATCAGGGGATACCGTTATGGCTATCAAAACAGAGAAAACATAAACCGCGATCAACATGTATCTGGCTTTCAACCTATCACCTTACCGAGTACATTCAATCTTGAATATAAATTTTGTTTTGTTCGGATCTACCTCTTCACATACTTTTCCACCTGATCTTCACCCTTTCAGAGCGGTTAGCATTGCATCAAAACCCCATCTGATGTTTTTCACAACCATTGAAGGCTCCACATAACAAATCAAATAACACCGGTTACATTCTCTGGCAATCTCGATCCCCCTCCTGAACTCATAGCTCGATATAATCTCCTGCACATCCATCTCCAGCACGTTCCCTGCCCGTAGGTGCTCAACATCGTAGCATGGCGATATGACATCTCCATTCGGATCAACTCTGAGTAGCAGATATGGCAGACATTTGAACCTTCCTCCTTCCGCAACGAGCCTCAAGTAGCTTTTTGAGTTTTTTATACATTTATATTTGTGTTGTTTTTTTAGCTCCAGTATTTTTTTCATGGCAACTCTTAGTTTATCCTCATCCACACCTAAGCAATTCGGAAAGTACTGAGAGACAGGTTCGAATGTTATCCCCACTTCTATATCTTCCGCAAATTTGACCATTCTCTCTACCTCATCGATGTTGTGGTCGTGGAGAACAACATTCACGCATGTCTCGAACTCGTTCTTGGCGTGCTCAATTGCTGAAATAACTCTGTCTATGGCATCCACTCCACGAATCTCAAGGAACTTTCTCCTGTCGAGTGTATCGAGACTTATCGTGAGTAGATCCACGTCTCTAATCTCTCTTTCCTTTAAAAGTAACCCGTTTGTAACAAGGAAGTTGAAGAATCCGTATTCTTTTCCGAGTCTCAGAACTTCACAGATATCATCTCTTAGCAGTGGTTCACCTCCTGTGATGGAATAAATTGGAATTCCAAATTCCGAACACTTTTTCAGAACGGTCTCGATTTCCTTCAGATTCATCTCGTGTGTGTTCCATTTCCAGTAGATGCAGTATCTACATCTCATGTTGCATTTGTGGGTTATCATGTGGGCGAGAACAAATGGAGCAATCTTGTGAAATTTGTTTTTAATGTAGGTTTTCAAGATTTTAAATAATAACATAGCTTGATGAATAATTTTTAAGGATATAAAATTTTTGTTTCACTTTCACTCCACTCCAAGCTCTTTTATTTTTATAAGGGTTAGGTTTCCTTGGTGATGGAAATGTCGGCGTTCGAAGGGCTGGTAGAAAGAGCGGAATATTATGATAGGCAGGTATGGGTTGGCGAGTCCAATGAGTTTATTGAGCTGGAGGTAATAGAAATAATTGAGATATGAGTTATGAGTCTTTAAGCTTGGTTGTTTGATGAAAATCTTCAATATTTTATGAAAACCCTTTGCCCCCTCATAACTGCAAGTTTCAGAGCTTTACCGATATCCTTGTCTTTTCTGATTTTGATAACTCCCTTCCTCCCGACAGATGCGGTGGTGATGTAGTCGTTCTCCACGAAAATATCGACCTCTTTTCCCTCGAGTCCCGGAGCGTAGATTATCCACTGCTTTCCGGTCTCTCCTATTTCTGCTTCTACAGTTTTCCCCTTTCTCTTCTCTTTTAATGGCTGAACATCAATGCTGATCTTAACCTCATCTTCTATCCTTCTGATATTCCTCCCTCTTCTGCCGAGCAAAAAGGATATCTGATCCTCTGGAACCCTAACAATTGCTTTTCTGTCGCTCAGCACATCTACTTCATAGTCAGATACGAGTTCAGAGAGTATCGCCTCAAGGCTTGACTTTATTTCATCCGGGTCTCTTTCACCTACAAGGGGCATTACAACTACCTGCTCTCCGTATGTGTAGATCTCGAACTCAACCCTCTTGGTTTTGAAATCGAGGACATCTATTACTGGTCGGGCTAAGTCCGCCTCTATCATACCAGATGGAACTTTAACCGTGAATTTCAGTTCGTACACCTTTTTTATCCTTCCTGCATCGATGAATATTACTGTATCAACAACTTGAGGTATAACGCCTAAGTCCACCCTTCCTACCATTCTTTGAATTGCATCTATCGGACGGGTAGCATGAGTCACACCGATCATTCCAACTCCCGCCAACCTCATGTCTGCAAATGTCTGAAAGTCTGATGTCTTTCTAAGCTCATCGTAAATCGTGTAGTCCGGTCGTACAAGGAGCAGGATGTCTGATGTAAGCTCCATGCTTCCCTCAAGAGGGGCGTATTGTGTTATCTCATCCCTCACCATCAAATCCCTCGGACTCTCCATCGTTTTAACCATGAAGCCGTTCTCAATCAGGTAGTCCGCGACACTTGCAGCGAATGTTGATTTTCCCGCACCGGGAGGTCCTGCAATCAGTATTCCTCGCTGTCTTTCTATGAATCTCCTTTTTAACTCCTCATCTACACCGTATTCATGAATTGATACCTTTGCAACCGGTCTTACTGCTGTGATCTCCATTTTATCTGCGAAGGGTTTTTCCGCAATAGCAATCCTTAGATCCCTGAGCTGAACGACTGTTGCTCCGTGCCTTTCTATCTCTATACTGCTATCATCATCCTGTCTTGCAGATTCAAGAATCTCGTGAGCAATGATTTTAAGTTCGTCAATCGTCATTGGACTCTCGGATAGCTTAATGAGTTTCAGGTTGCCTATCCTTCCTCTTTTTGCCATTGGTGGTATCCCTTCTCTTAAGTGCACACTTGTGGTATCTGGTGTGAAGAAGGTCATTATCTTTGTATTTTCAGGCATTATCTTTTCCTGCTGTAAGTAAACGGAGTCTATTCCCTTAGCAATGGACACGAGGTGCTGAACCCTATCGCATGTTATCAGTGTTGCTCTCTCTTCCCAAGCAACCCTCCTGATCATGTCATCTATTGCTCCTCCTCTCGAAAGTTTGACATCCTCAAGCCCCGGTCTTTTACCGGAGAATTTTATTTTAAAATCCCTCTCCTCCGACAACATTCTCAATTTTGAGATCTCTTCAAGCCCCCTAAAACCACTCATCTTACCGAAATTAGCTTGAGCTTCAAGCTCAGCTAAGGCTGGCTCCGGTATAACAACCTCCCCTCTGAAGCTGAACTTATCTATAAGGTAAGATATCCTACCATCGATTAATGTGCTAGTGTCCAGTACTATCTTCCCCTTGGAAAATGCATTTACAATTTCAGAGTTCACATTATTGCCGTCCTCCATCCTCAACACCTCTTCCATTTTTCCGGTATTCGTCAATGCTCCAAACTTCTCTGTGGAAGCATGTCCTCTCACCAGTGTGGCAAGCAACACCTTTCTGTTTTACCATGTAGATGAGGGTATCGTTATCGCAATCGGTGAGAATCCTCACAACCCTCTGTGTGTTGCCGCTTGTCTCACCCTTCATCCATAATTTTTTTCTGCTTCTGCTCCAGTAATGGGCGAAGCCAGTTTCGATTGTTTTTTTAATGGCATTTAAGTTTGCATAGGCAAGCATTAAAACTTCATTTGTTACTATGTCTTGAGTTATGACAGGAATCAGTCCGTTCTCACCGAATTTTAGGTTTTCATACTGTATCGACATGTAGCTGTATTTTACAAGAAGTTTTATAAATGCTGTGCCCCAAATATAAATGGGCTAATTGGGTGATTGGATATGTGATGATGTGTATAAGGTGGATGATTATATAGGATGTTGGAATGGTGCAGGCGAACATTCGTTCATTTGAATAATTGAAAAAAATTTTAAATAAAATAAAAGTATTAAAATTGAATGGTGGTGATATGAGAATTTTTAGCACCGGTATTTTATCCCTTGACACACAGTTGAGGGGAGGTTTTCCATCAGGCAAGGTCATCCTTTTCTTAGAAGAACCGGGAACGGGTGGTGAGATCTTCACATTTCACTTGGCTAATGAAGGTTTAAAGAACGGGGAGAAAGTCCTTTACATCACTACCGACTATCCAGAAAACGAGATAATCAACAACATGAAGTTGTATTTCAAGCACGACCTTAATAGCGAAATACTTAACAACATGAAGATTTTAGACTTCTTTTCACCAAGAGTAACGATTTTCAACAGAAAAGAAGATGTCAAAGCGTTTGTGAAAAATATGAGGCACGATTACATAGGGGAAATAAAAAACAGGCTGAAGAATGAAGATTATGACAGAGTTGTGATTAACAACCTCACATACTTCCTCGTCAACTATCCGTTCGAAGAGGTAACCTCAATGCTTGACGAACTCAACATGGTAGCAAAGGTTAAGGACAATTTGATTGTTTTGCTTCTAACCAAAGACATGTTCGAAAGGAGGGTTGAGACCGCTATAAAACACTACTCCGATGGTGTTATCGAGTTATCTATAAAGGAGATCGAGAACGAAATACAGAGAAGACTTAAAATTCTGAAACTTGAGGGATACATGGTTCCTAAGTCAATTTTGAGGTATGAGCTGACGGATAAGGGAATTTCGATGGAGTCCGTGATGAGGGTAATGTAAGAGGAGACGAACTCGGAGGTTGTGGAAATATGGATGGCTCTATCCACCAGTATCGAGACTACAAATACAAAATTTTCTCCGGATGGCTGGATATAGAAGATGTCGGTATTTTTCTCGACCACATAAGGAAGATAAGTCGAGATACTGGGATTGAAATAGTAATCATCGACGCAGATTACATCGTGAGCTTGGACAACCTGATTTATGCAGTTATGAAAGCTATTGATTCGTGGATTGAGAAGAGAAATGTAGCCAAAACGCTATCCATGGAGGTCCTCCTCTATGTTTCCGCGACAAGACAGATAAAGGATGCGATACGGGTGGGTGTAAAGGAGGGTAGGAACAGGGTTTACTTAGTTTTAATTGGCTCAAATACCGATCTTGAGAAAATAGGGCGAGAATCCGAGATAATTCCTAGATTCACACCAGAGAAGTTTGATATAAATCTCGACAGCATTAACCTAAGGAAAATTATGGAGATGTACGACATCGATGGTGATGAGCTGAGGATAGTTGGTCTGGATAAACTTGACATGCTCATCAGAGAGAGGATGGTTTTGTTTGAATTGAATAAATGAAACTTTAAAGTCCACTGAGAGTCTGCTAAGCTAAGTTCTTAGGATCTTGGGGACTTCTCTGTCGTAGGGCGGGAAAATAACTCCCTTTTCTGTTATCAATGCGGTAACATATTTCAGCGGTGTCGCATCGAAGGCAGGGTTGTAAACTTTTACATCATCAGGGGCAATTCTGCAATTTTTACACTTAATATGGCAAAACTTAAGCTCTTCGGGACTTCTTTCTTCGATAACAACATCCTTCATCTCTTTTTCCCAATCGAATGTTGTGAGGGGAGCAGCTACGAAAAATGGAATTCCGTGCTCCTTGGCAAGAACCGCTAAGGCGTAGGTGCCGATTTTATTGAAGACACCATCTCTAACAATTCTGTCCGCCCCTACGATCACCTTATCGATCATTCCTTTCTGCATGACGATTCCAGCCATGCTGTCTGTGATAAGGGTGACATCTATTCCATCATTCATCAGCTCCCATGTGGTCAGCCTTGAACCCTGATTCAGTGGTCGAGTTTCACATGCGAAAACACGGACTCTTTTCCCTTCGAGGTTAGCACTTCGTATAACTCCAAGGGCGGTTCCCCACTCAACTGTTGCGAGAGAGCCAGTGTTACAGATGGTTAGTATGCCATCTCCATCCTCTATCAATTTAGCTCCGAAACTACCCATAAGCTTATTTCGGATTATGTCCTCCTCTGCAATTCTTTCTGCCTCTCGTAGTGCAACCTCTCTTGCAGTCTCTATGGATCTACTCTCTAAAACCTTTTTTAAAACTCTTTTTACACCAACACTGAGATTCACTGCGGTAGGTCTAGCTCTCTCTATTTTTTCCGCCCTATTTTTTACATATTCTTTGAATCTCTCAGAATTATCGAAATCTCTCTCATAACATGCAAGCACAACACCATAACCTCCAGCAGCCTCCAGAGCGGGAGCCCCCCTGATGGACAATCGCTGGATCGCAAATATGAGATCATCAACATCGTTTATTTCGAGGATTGTGAACTCATCTGGCAGTTTTGTTTGGTCTATCATCTTAATACAGCCATCCCAGTAGATTGTTCTCATGGTGTTTAAATTTGAAGCATAATTTTTAGATTTTGTGGTTTTTAGGAGATCGGGGGATGTTGAGGTAGGGGTTGATGAGCGGACCCGCCGGGAGTTTAACACACAATATCGCGGGTTAGTCAAATTACATGTAAAACCTATAGTGCGGTTGAATCAATGAGTCTGGTGGTAATTCTGAAAGGATTTTCCCAACCTCTCGTGAAAATTTGATAGTTAATTTTTCACTTTGTTTATTAAAGTATTAAAGTTGATTTATCTTATTGAGTAGACGATTAACCCAATCCCTTCAGAATTTTCAGAACATTTTCCCTGTCTTTCTCACCGTACCTTTTCGTCCCGAAAATCCCTCTCCAGCTATCAAGGAAAGTTCTCCTTCTGATTTCAGAAATTATCCTGTTTATCTTTACGCTGAAAATTTCAGGATGCGGGAGAACTTCCTTTATTCTTTCATCAAGTGAGTCAGGAATTCCTCTTTCCAAGATCATCGCGGCAACATCTCTTATGTCCGAAGCCCTGCATGAAACGACCTTCATTATGAAGTAATCTGTGTAACATGGAACGGGGATTCCAACCTTCTCACCACCAATCGTGAGTTCAACGAATTCCCTTCTCTCAATCATCTTTCTGTCGATGATGACGGCATCCCTTTCCTCCCTCCCCCTTATCTCTCCCTCCATGAAATCGATCGAAACCTTTACTCTGCTTTTCTCGTGTCTGAGAAACTTTATGCATCTCATGAAAGCGTAACTTCCTCTCTTCTCCTCATGTTCGATGGAGAAACAGTCGGGAAGAATCTCCTTGAGGAAATCGATGTTCCATCCGTTCCTCTTTTTTACTACGAAATCACAGTCTCTGGTAAATCTGGAAAACGGAATGAAGGCTCTCAACGCATATCCACCTATAACCATCATCTCAGGCTTGCTGAAGTTTTTGGTCTTCTCAGAAAGATGTTTGATCGCTTCAAGAATCTCTTCCTCTCTTTTCCGCATCATGTCGATGGCCTTAGGCAAACTCGACCACCCTCTCAACCGCTTCCTGGATCAATTCCTTCATGTCTTCGCTCAACTCTCCTTTAACCTTAATTCTGAATACTTCTTTTTCTAACTGCTCGTTGAACAACTTGCATCCGTACTTCAAAGCAGTCCAAACTCTCGTATTGCTTCTGGAGATTCTCTTCCATCTTCCCATTGCCTTCAGCTTCTCGAAGTTGATGGCATCCCTTCTGAAATATAAAGTGGCAAAGGCATCCAGAAATGCCCAGTCGGAGATGCAGCTAACTATGCTGGATTCGATAGTCTCAACGAACAGGTCATCTACCTTACGATACTCGTAAGGAATTCTTTCGTGGTATTCGATTTCGAAATCCCATCCCATTTCCCTAGCAAAGCTCTCCAATGCTTTTCCATAGGATCTATCTTTCACAGCCAAACGGTAAACATCTCTATGAACGAAGTCGTAGTTCCATAAACTTGCTGCGGTCTGCTTGATTATCACCCTGAAAGCTTTGTCTTTCGTCAAAAAATCCCAGGGGTCTTTGTATCCGGATTCAGCTGGGATGAAATACCATCCCCAGTAGATTCTTTTCAAATACCCTTCTTTGGATAATCTGTGCAGGTATTCTTTGGCTCTTTTATTTATTCGATAGGCATCGCTAACCCTGAACAACCTTCCTTGCCATCTTTTTATCAACTGAGAGTGGAAGCTCCGATACACTATATCACCTTTAAATTAATATGGCACGTTAAAGTATTTAAAGTTTTGTCACCTTTTTGATGAAATGGCACATTAAAGAATCAGCTTTCTTTCCTAATCTAATTAGTTGTTTTTGACATACCAATTAAAAAGAGGGTTTTATTTATCCCGCGATTAAATCCTATTCAGGACTCAAATAGTATCTCTCGAATTTGGCTGCATTTATCGCTTCTTATTAAATCCTTTTTACTATAAATTTTTATCCTTCAGCTTTGAGTTGATGCAAGAGTCAGAGACTTTTACTCGTCGTCAGAAGCTGACTAACATAGCTTAATGAATTTTTAAAGCTAAAAAGTACTTTGAAATGTAAATCTGACGGACCCGCCGGGATTTGAACCCGGGTCTGAGGCTCCGAAGGCCTCAAGGATATCCGCTACCCTACGGGTCCATACTGAATCTTTGTAGTGGGTTTTATTATTGTTTTTATTGTTTATTATTTTATTCTCCCTGTTAAGCATGCACCAACTGATTTAGCTCTAAGCTTTGCGAGTTTGGTGAAGTGTTGGCGGATTTGATGAGCGAACAAAGTGCTTGTATCTTCATCTCAGACAAAAACGGCATCGTGGTTGAAATACAATTTTTTATCGATTTTTCAGCTGAACTGTCAATTTTTTTGCTGTCTTCTCCACCTACATATGTATCTACACTAATATCTCCAAACCTACTTGCAAAAAACCCTTAAATATTGTTATTATAATAATAACTATCACCATGGGAGGTGGAGAAAGTTGAGGTTGAGGAAAGGGAAGTTTAGAAAGGATGAGAAGGGTGCGATCGGTATTGAAATACTGATCGTCTTCATAGCAATAGTGCTGGTAGCGGCAGTGAGTGCAGCGGTCCTCATCCAGACGGTCGGGTATCTCCAGCAGAAAGCAACAGCAACCGGTAGAGAGACAACTAAGGAAGTTGCAAGCGGTATCAAGGTTCTTGCAATTTACGGCAATGTTACACCAATTCCAGCAGGTGCGGTAGATAAGATGGGAATCATCGTTACAGTCAACTCTGGAGGACAAGAGATCGACTTAAGCAAAACAACAGTCACTCTCTCAAACGGAGATAAACAAGTCCAGTACATCTATAATTCCGGAGACTTCTATGATGCAGAAGGGAACCTTAGCGATCTGTTCGGTGCAAGCAGTGGTTGGCCATCTGCATCGAATAGCACAAAATTTGGTATAATAGTCTTGCAGGATAACGATGGCTCTCTAACATCAGGTACTCCGGTACTGAATGAGGGAGATAAGGCGGTATTGACAATAAACACTGCAGACTCACTCGATAACGACGCATCCAGTAATGGAATTGCTGAAAGAACAACTGTGTTTGGAGAGGTTAGACCAGAGTTCGGTGCACCGGGTGTCATAGACTTTACAACGCCACCATCGTACACTGATGCGGTTATACAACTGCAGTGAGGTGATAGCATGAGGGCTAAGAAGTTTAGAAAGGATGAGAAGGGTGCGATCGGTATTGAAATACTGATCGTCTTCATAGCAATAGTGCTGGTAGCGGCAGTGAGTGCAGCGGTCCTCATCC
>MTMT01000100.1 GCA_002010195.1 Archaeoglobus sp. JdFR-32 | reverse complement strand
TGGATTACTTGAACTTCCCAAGTAAGTCTTTTGCTATTGTATTAAGCTGAACCTCTTTCGTACCCTCATATATTTCAGTAATTTTTGCATCTCTGTAAAATCTCTCAACATCGTATTCTCCTATGTAGCCATAACCTCCATGCATCTGTATAGCTTCATCACAAATCTTAACAGCGAGTTTTCCTGCATAGTACTTTGCCATAGAAGTCAAACCCGGATCTATTCTTCCCTGATCGTAGTTCCATGCGGACTTGTAGATTAAGAGTCTTGCACACTCGAGTTGGGTTCTCATGTCTGCAAGCCTGTGTTGAAGAGCTTGAAACGAAGCAATCGGCTGGTTGAATTGTTTTCTCTGTTTTACATACTCAACCGTTCTATCAAATGCCCCCTGAGCAATTCCAAGTGCTTGAGCAGCAATCTCTATCCTGCTCTCATCGAAGAATTCAAGAACCTGATAGAAGCCACGATTTAGCTCGCCGATCAGGTCATCTTCACTCACTCTAACATTTTTGAAAATAACCTCTGCGGTAGGGGAGCTTCTTATTCCCATCTTCTTTCCAATCTTGTTGGTTGACAGTCCTTCCGCATCCTTTCTAACGAGGAATGTTGAGAAACCTCTGTACTTCGGTTGTGCATTTGGGTCGGTGACCGCTAAGACTATGTAGTAGTCCGCGATGGTTCCGTTGGTTATAAATGTCTTCGTTCCGTTAAGGATGTACTCGTCACCGTCTTTCTCCGCCTTCGTTCTGATCGCTGTCAGGTCACTTCCTGCTTCGGGCTCAGTATAGCATCCCGCGGTAATTGCTTTTCCTCCCGCAACCTTTGGTAGCACCTCTTTTTTCTGATCCTCACTACCGAATCTCATAATGACCTCGGATGAGAAGTCTGACAGAATTATAGCACTTCCGATTGTGCTGTCCGCTCTGCAGAACTCTTCTACTACGAGAATGTTCTCGAAAATACCCATTCCAGCTCCACCATACTCTTCAGGGAAGTGTATCCCGATAAATCCGAGCTCACATGCCTTCCTCCAAACTTCAAACGGAAATTCCTCCTTTTCATCTGCAATTTCAGCTCTCTCCTTGGTAAATTCCTTAACAGCAAACTCTCTCGCAGCTCTTTGAATGTCTGTCTGCTCTTGGGTCAGTCCAAAATCCATAGGCATCCCTCCTTAAAAAAGATGAAGAAAAGTAGCTTAAATTCTTTTCGAAAAGTTTTGCTTAGTTATCCAAACTTTTTTTAAGTTCCCTTACTTCTTCAATGATTTTCTCGACAACCTCTGCATACTCTGGATCAAGCCCAATTTTATCAATAGCTATTTCCTTGTAGGGTATTTTCCTGAATAATAGTCTGTTTCGAACCATGAATGCGATGTCTCTCGGAAGTCTAACTTCTAACATCAAGCTTACGATTACCATCAAATATATAACTTTTTCTTTCCTATTATTCCATAGGAAATATGGGGTTTCTCACTCTATAAGAAATATAAAGTTAAAGTTTTAGATTCTCACTATGGGATAAATCNGCAATAGAATTTTAAATGAAAAATCATTTTAATAATTAAAGAACCTTTCTGGGATCTGTTATCTCACCGTAAATCGCTGTTGCGGATGCTGTTGCGGGTGAAGCAAGGTAAATCTTACCTTCAGGACTACCCTGTCTTCCTACGAAGTTCCTGTTTGATGTGGAAACGCTAACCTCGTTCGAACCAATCAATCCAAAGCTACCACCCATACACGGTCCGCATGAGGGAAACTCAACTATCGCTCCAGCGGACACGAATATATCTATCAAACCCTCATTCAAAGCTTTTCTGTATATGCTTCGGGTAGCGGGGATGACGATTAATCTTGTTCCTTTTGCCACGCTCTCTCCTTCCAGTATCTGGGCGGAGATTCTGAGATCATCATATCTGCCGTTGGTGCACGAGCCTATGAAAACCTGATCCACTTTTGTCCCTTCAACCTCTTCTACGCTAACAACATTGTCAACTCTGTGGGGTTTTGCAACTTGAGGTTCAAGCTCTGAGAGATCTAACTCGATTTTTTGGCTGTAATTTGCAGATTCATCGCTGTAAACCCAATCTGGAATCTCATAATCCTCGTGTATATCTTTTATATATCTCTCGGTAACCTTATCCAGCTCCATTATCCCCGTTTTGCCACCCATCTCGATTGCCATATTCGTCATCGTGAACCTCTCGGACATACTCATTCTTGCAACCCCATCTCCTCCGAACTCACATGCCTTGTAGTTAGCTCCGTCAGCCCCGACCATTCCTATAAGCTTCAAAATAACATCTTTGCTGTAAACACCTCTTTTCAGCTTTCCGGTTAGTTCAAATCTTATGGTTTCTGGAACCTTAAACCATAGCTTTCCGAGAGCGAATACGGATCCCATATCTGTTGATCCAATTCCGGTAGCAAAGGCTGATAGAGCTCCATACATACATGTATGACTATCCGCTCCAACAACAAGCATTCCCGGTAAGACATGACCTTTTTCAACCATGAGTTGATGGGCTATACCCTCATAAACATCATAGTTCAGAATCCCCTGCTCTTCCGCAAATTTTCTGAGTAGTTTGTGGTTCTCGGCAGCGTTTATGCTATCAGCGGGGACTTGATGATCGAAGGCTATAACAATCTTCTTAGCGTCCCAAACTTTTCCTTGATTTGTAATCTCGTTAAAAACCTTCACCGCAAGAGGGCCTGTTATGTCATGAATCATGGCTTTGTCTATTTCCGCGAATACAAAGTCACCAGCCTTCACACTCTTACCTGCTTTTTCTGAGAATATTTTTTCACTCAAGGTTTTTGATTCCATGAATTGAAAAAATTTAATGAATTTATTAGGTTTTCGAAGGCTTTCATCTTCACCATGAGAACAACAAAGGTTTTATCAACAAACAGTGATAAGTTCCTTCAATGGAAACCATAATGGAAATGGCGAGAAGGGACATCAAGCCAGAATGGGTGAAAGAAATATCTGATTACGAAGGAATAGACTCTGAAATGATTCTCAAGCTAATCGCTAAAGGAGAAATAATCGTACCACGAAATATACTCAGAGATGAGGATTTCACCCCGAGAGCCATAGGTAGATTGATGAAAACGAAAATAAATGCAAATGTTGGGACATCAGATGACTATGTCAATATTGAGGAGGAAGTCGAGAAAGCTGTAACAGCAGAGAAGTACGGTGCGGATGCGGTTATGGACTTGTCAACCGGTGGAGACCTTGACGAGATTAGAAGAAAACTCATCAAATCTGTCTCGATACCTTTTGGAACAGTTCCGATATATCAGGTTGCAAGAAGCTGTGATAAGGTTGTTGAGATGGATGAGGACGATTTCTTCAAAGTCATTGAAAAACAAGCCAAGGATGGCGTAGATTTTATGACGATTCATGCTGGGGTTAATTGGAACACTGTGGAAAGGTTGAAGAAGAGCAAGCGACTGCTCGGTGTTGTTAGCAGGGGTGGAGCGATAACCATAGGATGGATGCTCCACAACCGGAGGGAGAACCCCTATTATGAGAATTTCGACTATTTGATCGAACTTCTGAAGGAGTTCGATATAACGATAAGCCTCGGTGATGCGTTCAGACCCGGGTGTATCGAGGATGCAAGCGACAGGGTAAAATTTACGGAGTTCATAATTCTCGGGGAACTTGTTGAGAAATGCAGGTTGGCGGGAGTGCAGGCGATGGTTGAAGGACCGGGGCATGTGCCAATTGATGAGATTGAAACATCTGTTAAAGCGATGAAGTATGTTACAAAAAATGCACCGCTGTATCTCCTTGGACCACTCGTGACAGACATCTCCGCAGGATACGACCATATATCCTCTGCAATAGGCTCTGCAATTGCGGGGATGCATGGGGCGGACTTTATATGTTATGTCACACCATCTGAGCATTTAGCTCTGCCAACTGTGGATGATGTTAGAGAAGGTGTTATAGCATCTAAAATTGCTGCACATGCTGTGGATTTAGTTAAGGAGGGACAGAGGGAAAGGGCAAGAAGAGTGGACTACGAAATGTCATTGGCAAGAAAAAATTTGGATTGGGAAAAGCAGTTTCGTTTGAGCATCGACCCGGAGAAGGCAAGAGAAGTTTGGACCAGAAGAAAGTCAAGCTCATCTGCATGCTCCATGTGCGGTGAGTTGTGTGCGATCAGGCTCGTTAAGGATGCGTTTGAGGGAGAGTAGTTTCCCCGTCTGCAACTTTTTTGAGTTATTATACTCACAATAATTGTAATAATTAATATCATTACAATTCAAAAGGTTTTAATATGGTTTTTCGATTCTCAGATTATCGATCATTGGGGTGGAAATATGAAGATTGCGGTAAAGGTAGTTTTGATAATAATTCTTGGTGGTTTAGTACCTGTAGGCATCTTCGCTTTCCTGACGCCGGGATTGATTGGTAGCCTACAGGCAGAGAGTTTTAAAGCGATAGACAGCTTTGGTGGAGATGTTGCGAAGAACATAGGTGATAAAGCGGAGGGCTACCTATTTAAGTCTGGAGAGCAAACAGTTATGAAAATTGCACAGGAAAACGCAATATATCTCAGGGCTTTAATTAAAGCCAAAGGCATCAAAACGATTCAGGAGCTGGCGAGTGATCCGGACATTCAAGCTCTTGGAAAGCACACATGGTACGGTAAGGAGTATGTGTGGATCGCTGGAGTATTTGGAGATAGGGATTGGAGGCTGTTGGTACATCCTTTGGGTTCAGAGGTCTTCAAAAAGCATGTGGATCACGATCTGAAGTGGTATGATAAGTATCCGGACTTGAGACCTGTTCTTGAAGGCTCTGCAAGAGGTGGAACCGCAACCCAGAACTGCGGTTACTACACATTCGGAGAGGTTTATGGAAGTCCCGCGAAGAAGTACCTCTGTAATGTTCCCGTTGGTATTGAGCTTCTCGACGAGGATACCGGGCAGATGATACCGATTATGACTGGAGCGGGAGCGTATCTCGACTCCTATTTCAAGGACATAACAGCATCCGAACAGCTTCCTGGAAAGACAATAAGCGATGAGATTATAACATATGTTAACTCCGCAAAGGACTCCGTCAAGGCATCGTTCTCGAAGGCGGTATCCCAGATTAACATGTACTTGGCGATAGCAATAGTGGTAATTCTTGTGATAGCGGGTATTGCAACATATCTCGTTGCGGTTGTTGTGTCCAACCCGCTGATTGACCTGGCAAAGAGTGCCGAGAGAATAGGAAAGGGAGAAATAAATGTGGAAATCCCACATAGGGGCAGAGATGATGAGATCGGAGTTCTTGCGGAAAGTATGGAGGGTATGAGGAGAAGCCTCGAAATTGCAAGCGAGACCATGAAGGAGATGTGAAATGACAATCACATATGAGGTGTTGTTGGAGGAGTTGAGGAAGGAAGTTGGTCCGCTTGCAAAAACATTCTTGGATAAAGCAATGGACAGCCTCGGAATTTCAGATATAAATGAGGGAAATTACAGAGATGTTATTGAAGTCCTGAAAATGAACCCCGCAATAAGGAAGTACATAGGGAATGTTGAAAAAAGGCTTGAATCAAGCCAGTAATTAACCAACGCTTTAACTTTCCCCAATTTTTTTACCAACCAGGGAAGGTTCGTGTAAAGGCAACACAATATCCGCAAGCTCCTTGACTCTCAGAACACTGTTGTAGCCTTCAACTACATCCGTGTGGATACCGGGAGGTATGACTTCCATAAATCTTTTTGCCTTCGGCGGAGGATTGAAGTTATCCATTATGCAACAGAACCCGGTTATTATCGCTTTTCCATCTTTTGTGTCGATTGCTACCGATTGGCCCCCGGGCGTGTGACCGGGAGTTAGTATAAGTTCAATACCCTTCTCTATTTCTTCGTTGCCATCTATTACTGTTACTCTTTTATCCTCGATCGCATCCTCGAGAAGCATGGAGTCGTATCTGAAATCAATGGGGTGTGGATCCATCATGAATTCGTACTCCTTCTTCTGAACAACTATCTCTGCATTTTCGCAAAAAGAATCGTTCTCACAGTGGTCGTTGTGCAGGTGGGTGTGGATTATTAGATCTATCTCATCTGGGGATGTATTCAACATGTCGAGAGCCTCCAAAAATGTGTAGGTTCTTCCGAGGTTTCTTTCGACCTCGTTAGTTTTGAAAGGATCCATAGTTCCGGTATCGATTAGGATCTTCTTACTCCCTCCTTCAATATACCATACGAAAACAGGAAGGTACATCATCACTTCGCAATCGAAGTTATAAGTCATTGCACATTTCGGGAGGATTCTAACTCCAACCGGGATGGGAGTAATCTTATAGTTCATAATTTTTGGTTGGGCTAATAATAAAAATAATTTCCGATAGAATTAATAATAATAAATAATTAAATTTTGAAACCTAAGAATTTAGGATAAATACTTATCTGAAAAGAATCCAAAAATAAAAGTATGATAAAATCAAGTTTAAAGCTTGTAGTTTTCTACAACGGGCAGTTTGGTGAGCGGTTTATAGCAAATCTGATGAACTATCCTAACTCCTGCCCCTCCTTTGGAGCATGCGGAATAGATCAGTGCGTTCAGTGCAAAGAGAACGCCTACTCCTTTTCGAGGAACATTATCGCGGGCTTCGGAATGCTCGACCCTATGAACATGCCACAGTTCATAGAAAATGCCGAGGAATTCCTTCCGAAAACGATACCAAAGGCGGACATTGCCATAGGCATAAATCTCCATCCTGATATTTTAATAGCACTTCCAGAGAAGCTAAGGTCTGTTGGATTTAAAGCGTTCATAGTTCCCGTCGAGGAACCGCGGTGGTGCAGTGCGGGATTGGCAAAGCAGCTGAAAGAAATATGCGACACCCTCGGTATTGAGTTCTCCGCCCCTAAGCCTTTCTGTGTGCTAAGGAAGTCAGAAGAACATCCGACAATCAACCAGTTTATAGATGAGATGGGAGTAGGATATCCTGTTTTTGATATTACTGCGGAAAGGAAAGGAGAATATACGAAGATAAACGAATTCAGAGTTGTGAGAAGTCAACCGTGTGGGGCAGGATGGTATATCGGAGTAAAGCTGAGAGAATTCGAGTTTAAGGATGTTCGGGAGTTGTGGGATAGGGTGTCTGAGGCACACCACTCTTTCCCGTGCACCGGAAGCATGGAAAAGGATAATGAGTACAACGAAACTATCCTCCATGTTGCAGGCTACTGTGCAAGGCACGCGGTTGATAGAGCCCTCGGAGTTGACGAGGACGAGGAAATACCGGATCAGATAAAAGATATTGTTTTGGGGATCGATTATGAAAATGATTAGATGCCACGGAAATTATATAAGGTAATTATGAGATTTGAAATTATTAATATAAATTAATGAAACTTAATCTTTTAGAATCGAAATATTTTTATCAAGAGAATAAAAAGATAGGGCTACATGAAAAAAGACATAAAAGATGTGATTAAGGATGCAACGCTTCCGAACCGTCTTGTAATCGTTAAATTGTTAAAAGATGATGTTAATCGAATATCAGAATTGAAGAGAAGGCTAAAAGAGAGAGAACAAATGCCTGTTTCGACAGTATATCGATCAGTAAACAGTTTGGCTAAGGCTGGATTGGTTACGAGGGATGGAGATAAGGTATCTCTCACTTCTGCGGGTTTATTGCTTGCAGATGCAGTAGAGTGTCTCGACTCTCTTATAAATTTTGATTACATCAACACTGCGATCGATTTTCTTTTGTCAATCCCATCCGATTTGCGATTCGGCTTGAAGTACCTCACGGAATGTGATGTTGTAGATCTGACCACAATGGGAAACTTTACTTTGGAGTTCATCAGAAGTATTCGTAAAGGCGGACTCTACATCGATAGGGTGGTGGACAAGGAGATCTACAAACTAATGATTCAGAAAAGAATGAATGGTGTGTTTGAGAGGGTAATCTCATCTGAGGATACGCTCTATCCAAGGATAGAAACAGAAATTCAAGCTTTGAAAGAACTTGGGCTGAGCAAGGAGGAGATTAACAAAGTTTGGCAGAATGTGGATCTTAGGGTCATGGATTTGCCAATACAGATGGGGATTATTGACGGGAAATACGGAGCGATAATGCTGATGAAAGGGGACACATTCACCCCTTTTTTTGTCTCGGAGAAAAGAGACATGGTGAGGTGGCTTGAGAACATATTCAATTACTATTGGGAGGTTGCAGATACCGTTGATGTTTACTTCGATGGAGGAATCAATGGAATCAGAAAAAAGATTGTGGAAAGTGTTTAAAATCACTTGGTTGTACCATTCTCAATCTCATTAAATCTTTTTTCTACCAATTCTTTTACGGTTTGGTAAAGGCTGTTTCCGTGGGAATCTATTCCCACGATTAGCGGTCCGAATTTGTCCACCTCAAAAACCCATACCGCTTCTGGCATTCCGAGGTCGTCCCATATCAAATTCTTCACTCGTTTAATCCTTTGTGCTGCAAGTGCTCCCGCTCCACCTGTGTATGCGAGGTAAACACCCTTTCCCTTCAGAGCATTTACAACCTTCTCGTCCATTCCACCTTTTCCGATAATCGCCATAACCTCCACTTTTTCGAGAATTTTTGGAGTCATTGAATTCATTCTCGCGGATGTGGTCGGTCCGGCGGAGATAACAACCCACTCATCACCATCTCTCTTAATTAAAGGACCGCAATGATACACTACACCGTGGTTGAAGCTGAAAGGTAAGTCCTCTCCCCTACTCATGTATTCTATGGCTCTCAGATGTGCCTCATCTCTTGCTGTGAATATCTCTCCACTGATGTAAACCACATCTCCCACCTTCAACCTCAGGATCTCTTCCTTGTTTATGGGTGTNTTTATTCGAAATTCCATTCTATCACCTCAATGTTGTGCTTGCTCTTCTATTCGCCCANCATTGAACATTTACCGCGACTGGAAGCGATGCGGTGTGGCAATATCCAATCTCAACAAAAGTTCCGAGCACGGTTGTACTTCCTCCTAAGCCCATAGGACCGATTCCGAGCTTGTTTGCTGTATCGGTTATCTCCTGCTCAAATTCATCCATAATTCTGACATCTCGCAGTAGTGCTTTTTTCGCAAGCTTCGCACAACCATCAAATGTTGAACCAATACCAATACCGAGAAAAATGGGCGGACATGGTTTGCCCATGGCGTTCTTCACAACCTCTACAACGAATTTCGGGATTTTATCTATCTGAGAGGGCAAGAACATCTTAAGCATGGATACATTCTCACTACCCGCACCCTTGGGCATAACGGTGATTTTAATAGAGTCCCCTTCCACCAGATCGATGTTTATTTGGGGAATGTGCAGTCCGATATTGTTTCCGGGATTTTTTCTCGTCAAGGGATGAACCGCATTGGGTCTTAACGGAACCTCCTTCGTCGCTCTCTCAACCCCCTCACTTATTGCATCCTTTAAGTCAAAATCTAAGCAAAGCTCCCGTCCGAGTTCAACGAAGATAATAGGCACACCTGTGTCCTGACACATCGGCACTCCGAGACTCTTCGCGGACTCAATATTTCTCAGTATGGCGGATAAGTTGCTTTTTGCAACCTCATTTTCCTCCTCCTCGTAAGCCTTTTTTATAACCTCGATTACATCTTCTCCGAGTTGAGTTTCAGCTTTGAAAAACAGATCTTTTACCGCATTTACGACATCATCATACTCCATGTAATCACCTGATAAAAATTTTTAGAAGGAGATAAAATATTTTTGGAAGTTTGTGGTGGTAAATTTGNCGATTCACTCGAACATGCAGAATCTATTTCTCACTTCTTCTCCGAAGGGAAAAGGCAAGTGCAATTATGATACACATGAGTCCGGTGACAATCTCGAAACCGGGAATTTGGTTGGACTGTTCTATCNCGACTGGGGTTTTTGTTACGGTTGGAACCGGGGTTGGAGTTTTCTGAGATTGAATAATTTCTGCTCCTAAGAGGTATANTCCACTTTTGTTCGAAATGAAACTTAGGTGGGAGGTGTTGTAGCGATCTGAAACCCTTTCCAGTTTACCCTTGTTCAGGCGGTAGAAAGCGAGGGTTGAGAGGTTGATGTAGCTCGATAGGTTCTCAATCTCATCATCACCGAGAGTAGCCTCCATGTGTATTGATCCCCCGTTTGTGTAAACATTCGGGATGATGGTTGCATTTATCACATCACTCAGTTGAACGAACCCCGTAGGCAGTGTGATTTTTGCTATGGAAATCTGAAACTCATCTCCTGAAACATTCAGCCCCTTGAAAACATACATACTACCGAAAGACCTGTCACTGCTGAATATTCTGCTTTCTGCCACGCTATCTGAGATCAGAAATCCCCTTTCGGAGAGGGATGAAACAAACACATCTCCTGAAAACATAACATTCTCAACTGAATTTTGCTCTCCATCCAATAGCTCAATCCCCTTGATTGCATCTCTAATAACCAGATCGGAAAGTGTTGATTTTTCAGAGTCCAGAACTTCTATCCCCAAACTTCCATCTTCCAAGAGGCTGTATTTGAGACTGATAAACTTGGAAAGCTCAATGCTTACACCCGTACCGAACCTTTCAATTTTAAGTCTCTCAAAGTTCCCATTCGCACTCTCCCTAACTGTGACCGCCTGCCGGTTGTTGTTGAAGGAACAATCCTTGATGTTAAATCCGTTAAGTAGCACAATCTCCAAACCTGTGGAACTGTTGTCGATTTGTATGTTTTCAAGACTGAAGTTTTGAGCTAATACCACTTCTATTGTTGGAAATGCTGTGAGTTTGGGCTCGAGGATCGTTCCGTCGCTTCCCACGATTTTGATGGACTTTGATATTCTCAGGTTCTCGCGGTACATTCCAGATGCCACCAAAATCGTGTCCCCCTCCTTTGAAGCATTTATGGCATCCTGTATCGTTGAGAAATCGCATTTCTCNCATACCTCGATGGTCTCCGCTGAAGAGGGTTGGAGAAGGAGAATCACGGCAAGGATGGAGTACAAAACCACGAGCCTCATCTCCTCACCACCTTTACCTCCAAATGGTATTCTCCCGTGCTTTGATAGGTGCTGGAATAGGATTCCACACCGTCGCAGAAGTAAGAAGATGATCCAGACCCCGATCTGGTGTGTTGCAGAGAGTAGTCCACGGTTATATCCTCCCACTTGTCTTTTCCTATCTTTTTCAAAATCAAAGCGGGTTTGTGGGTCATCCATGAGTAGGGAACGTCCGCCAGATACCTTTCCCCAAACCATCTTTTAAAGCAACCCTCAGAGTCTTCGGGATCGGTGCTGGTGTCTCCATCGTACTGACAGTTATTGGTNCCGCTATAACCGCCACTATCCGCACCTGAACCATCTGAACTGCTCCATGAGCTCTGCCAGGACTTTGAATAGCTCTCGGTGTGCGAACCCTCCATCAGGAATACTGGACGCTGAATCGGATCTACAACCAGCAGCAGATCCCCATTCCTAAGTTCTATAACGATACTGCTTAATTTATCGACCACATGCGATGAGATGGATCCATCGAGCGAGTACTGGTAGGAACTGCTGTAGGTTCCGCTTTCATCGCATCTCGAACTGCTTCCAGCTTTAGTTCTCTCAAGGGAGATGTGGGCTGTACGCGTGTAAGTGGCGGTGGTTTTTTCCTCGTTGGTGCCCTGTTTCCAGAAGGTCTTGGATGTGAGGTGGTACGAGTTGGCGATTACCCGGTTGGCGCTACTCGTACCGCTGTACGAAGCGGTGGAATAGCGACAGTCGTTTTCGGGACAGCATAAAACTTGGCAGGAAGACTGGTGGGTGTTGGTTCCCGCGATGCTCCAGACGGAAGTTCCGGTGTGCGATATAAGCAGAACGAACTCCCTCTCCCTGACTTTAATGAGAGCTGTATCCCGAACCTCACCGAGTTCCGTCTGGTATCTCACCGGTATTTTCACGAGCCCTTCCTTCTTGCCTGCTATGAACTTCAGCTTGACGATGCCATTCTCATCCGTTACCGGGTTGCCGTATGCATCCAAGCTACCTACTGGGATAAGCTTGCCGTCGAGCAGTTGGACTCTACCGATTTTTATGGGCTTCCCAGCCAAAGGAGATGTTCCACCCTCTTCAGATTCTTCGTAGAGGGATATCCTAACAAAGGTTGATTGGGTTGGTGAAATATCATCCTTCTCGGCAATCGCCTTCAGTCTTACACCATCTATCCTTATCGTTTTAACCTTTGATACCTTCTTCATACCCCTTCCAAAGGTTATGACCTCGAACCTATCTTCTCCAGCCTCTATGCCTTTGGTAAGCTTGTATTTCGCTTTGGCAACGCTACCCTTTCCGACATAGCTTATAACATAGTTGTCGATACCTGTGAGCTGTGATCCGCCAGCAACAATGCCTGTTGAATCGCTGATTCCACCCCTTTCGGTATTCTTCTGCAGAAACACCTTTTGCTTTCCAGCATAGCCATCAGGAATTGCTCTATCCCTGCAGTCTGTCACAGTAATCTTAATCTCGGCATTTCTCTCCTCGACTGAGACGCTACCCGGTATGACGGTGATGTACATCTTCGGATCCCTCGGCGGGAGGGGATGAGAGCTCTCCCAAGCCTCTATGATCTTTCCTATATCGCCGTAGTGGTTGACGACAACGCTCAAGTCGTCCTCGACATCGTAGCTCCCGGAAAGTCTTACGGGCCCTAACACGATCTTGTGCGTGGCTCTTTCGGTTAGGTAGACGGTGATGAAAAACTCATAGTGGCTCGATACCGGAGCGAACACCTCCGCACGGTAAATGTACTCGATCTGTCGTATGGGTGAGAGTCTCGAAGTGTCGGGATTGGATCCGGGATTTTCTTCTAGGTAGCTCCTCACACCATCCAGCAGTTCGGCTGTCTCGCCGTAGGAGAAGATCTCAACATTGCTCGACACACCTTTAAGCATCTGGGCGAGCTTTACGCTCAAAGTTCTCTTGATGTCTTCGGCGGTTGCATTCCCGTATTCCTTCTCGGATTGGAGGAGCTCTATAGCCCCCTCATCCAGACCCACTGTGACGAAGACTTTGGGTTTGGAGCATCCGCTTGTTTTCTCCTCCAAACTCCATCCGCTTGTTTTCTTTTCTAAACTCAAATACTTCGGCTTCCAAATCGAGAATGAACTCGCTCCAGAATAGCGGTAGGAACTCAGGTTAATGCTTCCAATGAAGTCAAGCTCGACATTCCTCGTTTGATTCTTTCCGCACCCAACGCTGACTTTAACCGGCGGGATGCGATAAACCTTTCCGTCTTTGCTGTACGCTTCCCCAGCCAAGTAGTACTTTCCCGGACTTGCGGTTAAGGAGAAGCTGTAATGCTCACCTGTGAACTCCCTCTCCTGAGATTCGAGGGTGTAGAAATCTATCAGCCTGATTCTGCTGAGGATGAATGCAGAGGTGTCGTTATCGCTTTCAAGCCTGAGGTAGCTCCCGGTTATCGTTGCTTGCTTTCTGCAAACCTCAAAGGTCTGTATGTCTTCAGCGATCAGAGCTGATGAGTTGTAAAGCTTGCTCCTCACAACATAGCTTCCCTCAGCCCAGCTTGAATCGATGATTCCGCTGAATGCAATGAAGTAATCGGATTTTATAGGAGAGTAGTCTACTCCTTCCTGATTTTCGGAGAGCATCGGCAGATAGATCTGCTTTCCGTTGGGATCCTCCATTGAGAGGATGAGGGTTCCGTTCTCACCATCTCCACTAAGCATCTGTTCGATCAGGATTTGCTGGTTGTCGAAGAAAATGCTCCTGCTGATGTAAACTTTGACGGATCTCTCATCGCTGTAGTAAGCTTTGTCGGTTGAGAGGGAGACAGGAGCGTTGAACTCGGAGTCCACCTCTCCAACAAGGATGTAGGTTCCCGGGGTAAAGTTGGTGAAGTAGAGAACAGAAGGAAGCCTGCCGTAGTAGTTCGTTCTGAGGTAGTAGGGATCTATCGGCTTTTTTGCTTCACTCCAGTCTGGATAGTAAAGTTTTTTGCCTTCAGGGGTTATCAGGTAGATGTACGCTTTATACTCGCTCTCACTCGCGACTCCGTCCAGCTTAAGATAGGCGGTCAGGCTTTCATTTTCCGATATCGCCTTGTCGAAGGTGAAAACCGTTATCTGCGGAAGGCTGAAAGGCATAGCGGGGATTAGGGTTACATTTCTTACCTCCCAGCTTTTCTCCCCGCCTCCTCCATCTCCCGCATTTTCGGAAACGAATGAGAGCAGGTTCTCAACATCGGCAGTTATGCTCTCAGCTGAAATCGGAACTTCGTAGGTTTGGTACGCTGAAGTTGGAGCGAAGGAGTAAATCATCTTTCCTGTAAGGTTGTTGTAGGATTGGATGTGGTTTCTGAGGTACTCGTTAACATAGATGTCAATCCTTGCCTCTCCCTTGGCTTCGAATCTCAGGGTGTAGTTAGTGCTTCTCCCGTAGAAAGAGAAGGCAACATCATCTGCAAAGCGAGGGGTTGTTTGCGTGCCGGTAACATTGATCTCCCCCAAGGTCAGCGGTATGATCTCGAATTCAACCTCACCTCTTCCTTTTCTGCCGTAGTAATCCTCTCCGTTAACTATTATCCTGTGTTTTCCGAGGTGCAAGCGGGTTATCTCTGCTGAGCCGGAGGTTGCAAAGGCTGGGATGCTTATTGACTCCGCATTACCACCATCTACTATCAGGGATGCCCTTAGCAAGGGAAGGGGAGATGCGAAGGAGAGCTGTAAGCTCCTCTCCAGATACTCCTCGCTCTCCGGAGTGAGAATCGTGATCTCGAAATCGGGCTGTGTTACCTCTCCAAGTGGAGTTTCGGATACTATACCTCCACCAAATCCTCCACCAACTCCCCCTCCTGCAGTTATGCTCACAGAAAAATTCACGGTTGTTGAGTTGATGTTGCCGGCGGTATCATTAACGAAAACCGTCAGGCTATAGTTTCCGTTAGTCAGACCGCTGATGGTGGTGTTTGGCGTGAAGGTGACATTTGCCCCTCCATTTAGCGAGTACCACCATCTGTGAACATCCGGATCGGGAGAGTAAACCTCCAGATAGATGTAGTTTGCGGAATAAGTCTCGCTCTCAGCCGGTGAAACAACATGAATGGAGGGAGCGGTTGTGTCTGTGACGACACCGGTTAGGGGATGGTAATCTCCTCCATTCTGAATGTTTCCACTCGAGTTATAGGGGAGGAGCGTATCGCCCAAGCCGTCTCCCCCGGCGGTATCCATTCCTGCGTAATCGTGCCAGTAGTTACCTCCCAAGTACGGTCCGCCTATTATGTTCACTCCTGCGGTTTTGGTTATGTTCCATCGATTGATTCCGGTGTCGTAGGCGTTCACGCTGTGGTTGAATAAGTAGTTGTTGTAGATCAGATTGGCGGATGAGGAGGTGGAGTGTATGCCGTATCCCTGCCCCCCTTTCCATGTGCCCTGCTTTGGAACAACTACTGCCCTTATGTGGTTCGTTTTTATCGTGTTGTTGTTCGATCCATACATCTTGATTCCTATCCCGTTGGGGTAGCAATCGTTGCTTGCTGGAGGAACATAGTAGCTTGGCCCGTTGTCGGTGATGTTGGAGCTGAGAATTGTGCTGTTGTTCGATGATTCAAGTTCAAGGCCATAGCACCAGTTCGAGTTAATCTCATCGTTCTCGAGCGTTATGCTCTCGGATGCACCGATGTAGATGCCCGAAGCATAGTTTGACCGCCCGTTCTCCTCAAATCGGGAGTTTGTTATGGTTATGTTGTTTGAGTGGTAAACCGCCACCCCCGCAAGGTGGTTGTAGTAAGCTCCCATCGAATCCATGACCGAATCGGATGTGTTGTAAAGCAGTATCCCGTAGGAGTTGGAAGATAAGCCGATACCCCTTACCGTTACATTCTCGCAGTTAACGCAGGCAAAAAATCCGATTGTTGGCTGGGTGGTTTGATCGAACACCGCATTCGAAACATTCTTCAGGAAGTAGATCGCGCCACCGCTAACATTGTTTGATAAGTCTATGTCGTGGTCGAAATCCAGAAAATTGGGTGAGTTCGTGAAATCCTGAACCTTGCCGGGGTTGAAGTAGAAATCGTAGGTGTTGGATTGTAATTTGTTACTTCTAAGTGTCAGATTGGTGGAAAAGGCGGAGGAAGAGGAGGAATCGATCTTTATCCCCGCATACTTATCTTTAACGGAGTTGTTGATGATCAGGCAGTTGCTCGCGTGGTTTATCAGTATTCCGTTATCGTTTTCCCTGACCGGGGTGAAGCCCCCAATCCGATTATCCATGATCACGCAGTCTCCAGAGCTTACCGATATTCCTCCGTATCCCGTCAGGATGTTGTTTGAGATGTTCGTATGGCTTGCATAGCTCTTTATAGATACCATCGGCATTGTAGACTCGTAATGCTTGGTGAAGGTGTTAGCATGGATCAGGTTGTGCCTTGCACTTCTATAGCTGAACCCTTCAATGGAAATGTAGCCGTAGTGGGTTTCACCTCTGAAGGTGTTGGAGGTGATGTTGTTGTAGCTCGAGCCCTTCATCTCGATGCGGGAAGCATTGAAGGTGTTGTTCGTTATCGTGTTCCTGTCCGAGCCCGATTGGATGTAGCCTTTAACGAGCACGATTCCGCTGTTGACGAATAGATTGTTTCGTATGACATTGTCTGTGGACTCGTGATCCGTTATCTGGGTGCAGTCTCCAGCACCCACAACCTGATATGTTGTGTAGCCCACTCTAACCCCCGCTTCAGGAATAGATCCGTAACAGGGGCCAAAAAATGAGGTGTTCTTGATAGTAAAGCCCTGAATGGTATTGGCATTTGATGCCAAGGTGAAGGCACTTCCGTTGTAGCCAGCGTCAACAACGGGATTCGCTAAGCCGGTGATGTTCAGGGATCTGTTAACGAAGATGTTCTCGTTGTAGCTTCCGTTGCACACAATGATCGTATCTCCATCGATTGAAGCGTTAACCGCATCCTGGATGCTTGTGAAGTTCGCGGAGCAGTTCAAGCCATCATCATCCACATACCAAGTTTTCGGACTCCTTATCGTGGTGAAATTTCGAATTGAGCTGTTCGAGTAAATGCTCGCATTGTCGGTTCTGTAGGAGTAAACGGAGTAGTGGTAGGTTGTGTTAGCTAACAATCCGGAAAGGGTTATCGATGGATTTGCGGTGTTGTTGTCCCATTCCGACCATGTCGGAGATGAGAGATCCGAATTCAGGCTGTAAAGGATGCGATTGTTGGAAACCAAGCTTACATCCCAGCTTATAGTTATGCTCGAACTTGTTAGATTGCTTTCCTGAATGTTGGAGATTTGAGGTGGAGACGAGGTTTCGAAGAGCATCGGATAGTAATCCTTCGACTGGGAGCTTGCAAATCCACCGATGGGTATCGGACCACCCCCGCCTCCACCTTCACCGCACAACTCATCGGAGATGTTGTATGGCGTGTCACCTATCCCGTCTCCGTTGGCATCGATGCCTACATAATCATCCCAGTAGTTGCCGGTGTGGTTCGTGAAAGCGTTTCCCTGATAGGTGTAATCTTGCATCTCCGTTGAATTCCAGCTGTTGTCTCCGCAGTCCCTTGCATGCAGGCTGTTGTTGATGAGCTTGTTGAGGTAGATCACGCTTCCATCGCCCGCGAAATGCTTATTCCGTAGCTGGAATTGGAGATCGTGTTGTTTACGATGAGGTTAGAATAAGAAGCTCCGACATAGTATATTCCCTCCGTCACGCTGGAGATGCTGTTGTTCATTATAACAGAAGAATTCGAGTCCTCAAGCTGTATCCCACCGTATAGGCTGTAAAAAACATTGTCGGAGATGTTTACATGGTCGGAGGGATCTGAGGTAACGGGATCCGGCTCGACATCTACTCCGTCATCGTTGCCATTCCTTATCGTAAAACCGGAAATGCTGACATTATCCGCGTGCACCTCTATGACATCGTCGTTCGTGCTTGCTTCGAGGATGCAACCCGCACTTCCGTTCTCGGACCTCAGAGATATGCTCCTGTTTATCTGCAGATAGACACTATAAAGCCCGTCTCTAACAACGATCGTGTCTCCATCGTTTGCCGCGTTAATGGCTTCTTGAATAGTTGAATAATCATCGGGCACGTAAATCTCTTGAGCCATGGAGGGAACTGAGATCAAAACGATCAGTAAAACGGGAAAAAAACGAAATCTCAACTTAGGCACCTCCAGAATAAACTATAAACTGATTCGAACTTCTAACTTCCAAACGGTTTCCTAACATTTTCAGTAACTCCTTTTCCTTTAAAGTCAGGCGCTGTTGGCAGAGCAGAATCGAACTTGCTGCCTGATCGGGCGTTTTGTGATTC
>MTMT01000085.1 GCA_002010195.1 Archaeoglobus sp. JdFR-32 | reverse complement strand
AAAAACACTTCACCGCAAAGCTACTCCATAACTATCGCATCCTTCGGACAGACATCTATGCATGTCCCACACTCAGTACATATCTCCTCATCAACAAACACCTTTTCATCGAACTCTATCGCACCCATCGGACACTCATCAACACATACTGCACACTTATCACACTCATCGGTTACAACCGCCGGCATTAAACACCCCCTCAACCCAATAGACTTGGGTCAGAGGATATAACTCTGTCTATTCTAGCATTTGCATAATTAGCCCCCTCGAGTTTAGCCCCTCAAATAGCAATGGACTCCAAGGTTACTACTGAAAAGAGTAGTCTCCGAAAGGTGCAGTGTCAATTTCTCAGTCAAGCACCCCGCTCGATAAATAAAAATTAAGTCTATGACCCAACCTTCGAATCTCAACTTAAGTTCGGTTAACTATATAACTTATAAAAAACAACAGAAATTTATGGATGAGGTTTCTGATGAAGAGAGGATTATCAAGTACATTAAAAAACTAATCGATGAAAGGGTCACAAGAGATAATGTTGCTTTTCTTGACCTGAGAAGGGCTAACGATGTTGCTTCGGAACTCGGTCTCGATCTCGACAGCATAAAGAAGATATTCGACGAACTTAACAAGATGTTGGAGGAGAAGCAGAAGGGGATGCTCAGCGAGACGAGTATGCTTTAGACTTAGCTTCCCTTAGACTTTTAGTTTCCACTTCACCCAAGAACCCCACAGCTTTTCCGAACATCCCCTTCAGGCATCTCATCCTATATGTTCTATTTTTTATCACGAACCTATCACAAGGTGCTTTAAACCACACCATATTCCCGCGAATTAACAAAAAGTTTATCTTACTTCCATCTCAGTGGGGGTTATGGTTCGGAGAATGGAAACAAAAAGTGCAAGACTGCTCGCATTACTTCTTACATTGATCATGATCGGTTCTATCTTTGCATACATGGGAAGCCAAAGCTCAACTGTGCCTGAAAGAGAGGTTTTATTCTCATTTCCAGAGAACTTTAAGGGGTACTTAAGTTACCTTCCCGCGGGAGCGGATCAGGTGATATATGTTAATTTCAACGGGAGCGATACCAACATGAGTCAAATCCTGAATACAATTGTGAAGAACAATCTCCGTTTTAACTTCTTCTCAAAACTAAGACTGAGTGAGGGAATCGAAAGAATGCTCGTCACAACATATCCCGGTGGTTTTTCAGGAATAGTTTATCTTTTTGATGTAAACAAGTCGAAGGTATTCTTCACGCATGAAAAGGAGGAGNAATATCTCGGCTTCAAGGTTAAGTCGGAGAAAGGAATATCACTCGTCGATCAGGTGGATCCCTTTATAATCGGTACATCCCCGGATGTTGGTAGAGTTCTCGAGATAATCAAAGCAGACGGACAGGGTAGCTTAGGTGAGAATCTGAAAAATGCAACGGATCAGCTACCAAACGATGATTACAACCTCGTCATATTGATGAGGGGCAACAGCCTGAAATATGTCGTAAGTGGAAACACAACCGACTTCTTCGACCTGTACATCTCGGGATATAGAATAAATGAATCGGAAAACGGCACATTCTACGAGAAGGTTGTGGTGATAAACTTTACGAAAAACGCATACATCACAAAGTCAAACAAAACGGACTACTACTTCTACGACAATCTGGATAACGGAATCGGAATAGCCATAATGGGTGACAAAAACCTTACAAAACTGATGGTAACCGAACCGGAAATGAGGCTGGTTGAAATACAGATCGTCAACGAAACGGAATCCAACGCAACAGCGAATCAGACTTAAAGAGCATTCGATTTTGAGGTGGCCAACAAATTTTTAAAATTCCGGACACTTGAATTTGGTGATGAGGGAACTCGTAGAATCAAAAGATACTACTCTGATCGTAAAAGGTCCCGCAAAGGTCGAGGTTGAGGGGAGGGCAGAGATCTTTGGCTGTGACATTGAAAAATTCTTCATCGAGGAGAATAGAACTCTCCCCCTTTATCTCGTAGAGGATTCTCGGGTGAGAGTTTCAGATAATTCCCTCGTTATTCCGGTCAGAGGCAATACAATACCGAACTCATGGAATACAGCATTGAAACTTGTTGAAGACAATGATGTCAAATCCATTTTCATCTTCGGACAGTCAGATTCCGGTAAGAGTAGTCTNGCTACATACCTTTCAAATAAACTGAACGGCTTGAAGGCGATTGTTGATTTGGACATCGGACAGGCAAGCATAGCTCACCCGGGGGCAATGGGAATAGGTTTAACCGACGGAGGGATAACCTCTGTATCTGATGTGAGAATGTTTGACGGGGCTTTTACCGGCACAATCTCACCAATGGGCAGAGAACTAAGGTGTTTGAATGCGGTTCTTGAAATAAAAGAAAAGCTGGAGAGAATAAATGGAAAGATTGACTTTACACTGATGGATTCCACTGGCTGGGTCAAAGGCAGACGAGCCTTTGAATACAAACTCGCAAAGATAAAGATCCTCAAACCTGATTTGATTCTCAGTTTTGAAAAGGAAGGTATTCTGCCCGATATAATTGAAATAGACACTTTCAGTGTAGAATCCTTTGTTGCTAAAAAAAGGGATCGAAACACGAGNATTAACTTCAGAAGCAAGAGGTACATGGAGTTCCTGAGAACACCACATAGAATATCCCTTGACTTAAGAAGACTCAGGTGTTCCACCCAGCTTCTGAAAGGAGATAGACTCGGAAAGGACTCGACCTCGATTCTCGAAGATGTCTTGCCTTCCGAGATAGTCTATGTTGAAAAATCGCTTGACTGTCTGAACATTTTCACTTATGATCTACCGGAAATCGGGAGGGAATTGCTGAAAGCCATTAGAGATATCTTCGATGTGGAAGAAGTAAACATTTACTCTGAGAACGAAATGAGAGGATTGGTTGTCGGGCTTTACTCAGACAGATACCTTGGTTTCGGACTAATTGAGAGAATAGACTTCGAAAAAAGAGCCATAGATGTGCTAACATCCGAGAGAATAAAGGAGTCCTTAGTGAGTAGGATTGAGTTCGGAGAATTCAGACTTGACGAGAATTACCGAGAGATCTTTCTCAGAAGGTAGCTCTGTAAAACTGGGAGTGTGGGATGCGGAAATGCTTGCAAACAACCTTAGAAACCTGAAGGTCGATCAAGAATTTAAAGAAATTTGTCTTGGTTTTTGGTGATTTTAGGTAATTAAAAGTCATTTAATGGAGTATGTTTCGATAAAAATGGAAAAAATGCAAATTTTTTTTACTTTGAAAACCGCATTTAGACTATGATTGAAATAAGAACATCAAAAAGAACGGAAATAGTTGACATAACATCCCTCGTCCAAAACGAGGTCTCAAAATCAGGAGTTTCTAATGGAATAGCGGTAGTATTCACAAGACATACTACAACCGCAATAATGGTCAATGAAGGAGAAAAGGGTTTGCTCGATGACTTAGAGGACTTGCTATGCAGACTAATCCCAAGAGATGCTGGATACAAGCATGATTACATAGACAACAACGCCGACTCCCATCTGAGAGCTATGCTGATAGGAAATTCCGTCGTTTTACCGATCACAAACGGAGAACTTGACCTCGGTACATGGCAGAGGATACTCTTTGTTGAGTTGGATGGCCCGAGATCGAACAGGAGAATAGCGGTTAAAGTAATAAGAGAGTAAGAAAGGGTGTTTCTAATGGCAAAACCGAGAAGGACGAGAGACAGACAGGACTATTACTACTGGAAAGCAAAAGAGATGGGGTACAGAAGTAGAGCTGCGTTTAAGCTCATTCAAATAAACAAGAAGTTCTCTCTTATCAAGAAAGGATACTGGGTACTCGATCTTGGAGCGGTTCCAGGTGGATGGAGTCAAGTAGCGGTTAAGCTCGGTGCAAATGTTGTTGCGGTAGATCTAAATCCCATGTCCGAGATAGAAGGAGTGGAATTCATAAAAGGAGATATCACCTCTCCTGAAACCATAGATATGATATTCGAGTTCCGTGATGAGTTCGATGTAGTTATGAGTGATGCTTCTCCGAAGTTGACAGGGAAATGGACGATAGATCACCTCAGATCGATGGACCTTGCTAAGGCAAGTTTTGAGATAGCAGAAAGATTATTGAGGAGAGGTGGAAACTTCCTCGTGAAGATATTTCAGGGAGAGGAGATCAATAAGTACTACAGAGAAGTTGCCCCGAGATTTCGATTTAAGAAGTTTCACTCCCCGCAGGCTTCCCGAAAAAGGAGTGCTGAGATATACTTTGTTGGAAAAGGATTCAAAAGATAAACTTTACCCACATATCAATCTATATCCTCTACCTTTTCCCTCCACAAAGCGGAGATTAGTCCCGCTACTCTGGGGTTTTTAAAATTCTTTATTAAGTTTAAATCTTTTGGGTATCCGATAAAAGGGTCAATCGTTTTTTCACCAGTGTTTACAACCCAAATTCTGAGTCCAGACTTTTTAGCTTGCTCCGAGAACTTTTTAAAGAATCTTATAAACTTCTCCGGAGTTCTTTCAGTTTTCACTACAACAGAATAATTCCTGCCCTCTGAGAAATCCTTATGAAACTCGAAGTCCACAAACACATCATCTATGGTTGAGAAAAACACATAATTAGTCAATCCCTTTCTTCGGTACTTCTTAAGAACGAATCCCTCCGAATCGTAGCCCGAAAAAAAGGTATCTACGACATCCATCATGCTCTCCAAAGAGTCCAGAAATACTTTACTCTCATGCTTGAGCTCCAATGCATGAACTATATCTTCTTTTTCCGGTTTAAATGTGTGGATATGGTATAAAGTATCATCTCCAATAACAATTTTCTCCGAGTAGTGTTTGGAGTGAACTGATATCGGAGAGTCGAGTAGGCTATCTCTAACATCCTTAAATATTTTCTCAAACTGTGTTTGAGTTATTTCATGTGCGAATTCCCTCTTAGAAAAGAGGATAGCTCTGAAAAGTTTAGCTTTTATCTCTTCCTCACTCACAATATTTCCTATGATTTTGGAAATGTTCCTTAGGATGCTTCCGTACTCCTCATCACCTTTGATACAGTAACCCATCACTATAAGTTTTTCAAGTTGTTTGATAAACTTATCGAATTCGTTTGCAGAATAATTTTTGCAGAATTTAGGGGAAGGTGTTTGCGGGATTNGTTGAACAGATTGAAGATTGACGACATTNGAACTTGAAGTTTAAAAANTTCATATCACACTACTGCAAATTCCGGTCAGAATTGCTGTATTCCTGATCAGACCTACTTTTAAGCCAGTCTGATAACTTCGAATCCGTTTTTCTGATCATATTAAGTAGTATCTCTTTGATTTTCTCCGGATCAGTCGTCTTCAAGCCATAGTAGTCAGAAAAGTATCTTGTGGTTTTTAAAATTCTTGATTTGCCCTTTTTCTCGCTTTTAATCAACCCAAGATCTTCGAGTTTTTTAACATGTTCGTAGCATTTGTTACCTCTTATCTTAGCCAGCTTAGAGAGGAGGATCGGTTGGTTTAAGGCTATGACTATGAGTGTTCTCTTAGTACCTCTATCCATGTCACTCTCGGAAAACCTCTCAACATAGCTAAAGTATTCCGGTTTTACCCGCATAATATATTTCTTGTTTAGCTCGAAAATCTCTATGGCACTATCTCTATTTCTGTACTCTTCTATCAAGTCTTCGATTACTATCTTAACCTTGCTAGTTTCCGTATTTGCAATTCTGGATATTCTTCCAGCGGGTAGAGGATCTGAAGAAGAGAAGAGAATCGCTTCCACAACCCTTTTCAACTTATTCATGTCTTCATCAGTCATTTATGACCCTCATTAAGCAGTTTTAGCAGTTTAAGCTCTATATCTTCTTCAAAAATCCTCTCNTGTTTCAACTCAAGCATCTTTCTGTAGGCTAAGTGAAGAATGGATAGATAGTAATTCAGCTTTTCTCTCTCCTTTCCTTGTATAACCTCGGAGAAATAAAGGGAGGGTTTTCTTCTGAATAATTTGAGGAGTTCGTTCTCCACCTTTATCAGTAGTTCCTCTATATTTTCCTCGTGAGGAGTTTCCAATGTCTTCTTAATTGCCTCCTCCTTTTCGAGTTGTTTCCTCCTCTTTCTTCTTTTCTCGATACTCTCTGCCATCTGTAGCTCCTTTATGAGGTCTTTGAGGGTTGTAAATCTACGCACAGTTTTCCTTCTCACAGCTAGAAGACCATCTATTANCTCATCCCCCGTCTGAATCCTCANGGTTTCTTCATAACCCTGCTCATGAANATCGTAATCCAGATTACTTTCATCGAACCCGTAATCGAAAAATTCCTCAAAGTCAATCTCATCCGGAATGATCTCCTGCTCCCTTTTCCTAACCTTTAACGCTTCCTCACTCAGTATCTCAGCCTTCATCCTTATAAGGATAGCTGCATAGAGTAGAACCCTACCAGAAACTCTCAAATCGAGTTTCTGAGCCTTTTCAAGCTTTTCAAGGAACTTACCGGCAACATCAATCACATCAACATTCCACGGATCGATCTCTCCCTTCTTCGCCATTTCGACGAGCATTTCAACTGGGTCTTCAAGCTCGCTCATTCTTCCACCTTCGTCAAGCTCTCATTTTTATTCCTGTGACAGTTGAAGAGTTGTCCCTCGATAGAGTGACACCAATGATGGAGTCAGCTTTCTCGAGTGTTGGCTTCCGTAAGGAGACTACGATGAACTGGGCATCCTTAGACCTTTCTCTTATCATCTCCGCTACCTTTTCCACATTAATGCCATCGAGAAACATATCAATCTCATCAAAAGCATAGAATGGTGCGGGTTTGTACTTCTGAATTGCGAAAATTAATGAGAGTGCGACAAGGCTTTTTTCCCCTCCGCTCATCGATTCAATTTTTTGCACAGGTTTCTTTCTGATCTTTACATTCATGTGCAGTCCGCTGTTGAAGGGGTCATCGAGGCTGTCAAGCTTCAGCTCACCCTCTCCATCTGCAAGCTTCGAGATTATTTCCTTAAAATGGTTGTTGATGGCATTGAAAGCCTCAAAAAAGGCAGATCTTTTCATTCCTTCGTATCTCTCGATCCTTTCCAGTATCTCTTCCCTTTCCTTTTCGAGAACGAGTTTCTTATCTACAAGCTCATCTCTCCTCGATTTTACCTCTTCATAATCCTGAATTGCTTTCAGATTTACATCTCCAAATTTCATTAGCTCTTTCTCTATTTCTTCGAGTTTTTTCGTTATCTCATCACCTGACGGAATTTTCTCCTTCTCATCGTAATCTATCTCTCCAATCTCCTTAATCTGCTCCTCAGTTATCTGAAGTGCCTCTTTCCTTCCTTTAATTTTCTCATCAATTTCCGTTATCCTAAATCTGAGAGAATCTCTTTCCATCTCTACGCTCCTTATCTCCTCCAAGATCCTATTTCTACNCTCCCTCAGAGTTCTTACTTCTTCTCCTACCTCTTTCTCTTTCTTCCTAAGCTCTCTTAGCTTATTCTCGATTTCAGTTGCCAGTTTCTCATCATCCTTAATTTTTTGCAGTATTTCGTTCTTTTTGTCTTCCATCTGAGAGATCTTCATCTCTTTCTCAAATATAGAATCGGACAACTGTCTTTTTCTGTACTCGTAGTTCTCGAGGTTCTTGTCAACAACCACCATCGCCTCTCTGTTTCTCGAGATCTCATCTTTTATTCTTTCAAGCTCCTCCGTCAGCTTTGGTATTTCACTACCCTTGAGCCTCTTTTCGAGTTTACCGATTTCCTTTGTAATCGATTTTATGCTCTCCTCAATCTCCACAACCTCTTTCTCGAGACTCTTGATGTTCGAATATATTTTTCTTCTCTCTTCCTCCTTTTCCTCAATTTTTCTATCGATCTCCTCAATTCTCCTGTTGAGGTTCTCAACCGTTGACTCTTTCAGGGAGATTTCGTTAGACAGTTTCGAGTATACCTCGTTTATCTCATCAATCTCCGTCTGGATGGCCCTTTTATCCTCCTCAACTTTTCTCAGAGTGGACATAATGCTTGCTTTTCTGCTTCTTAGAATTGTGATTTTCTCATTTATCCTATTTTGCTTTTCGAATAGCTCNTTGGTTGCAAGGATTCCTCGTCTTTTCTCCGGGCTTCCTCCGGTGAGTGTCCCAGATCTCTCAATCAAATCTCCATCCAAGGTGACAATTCTTCTGTTATCCATCAGCCTCTTAGCGGTATCTATGTTCTCAACCACAAGAGTGTCTCTGAAAATGAAGTTGAAAACGGGCTTGAATTTTCTATCGCACGATATAAGGTTAACCGCATACTCAACAACGCCCTTCTCCTTCAAAATCGATCTATCAAGGCTTAAGTCCTTGAAATTCTTCTTTATTCGGTTTAACGGGATAAATGTCGCTCTCCCACCATCAATCTGCTTCAGGTATTTTATGCACCTGACAGCATCATCCTCATTCTCAACCACAATATACTGGAGTGAGTTCCCTGCTGCGGTTTCAAGTGCAACCGCAAATTCATTGCTGACCTCACAGAGCTGTGAGACCGTTCCAAAAACTCCCGGTAAGGCTCTTCTTTTCCTCGCTTCAAGTATTAGTTCCACAGCCTTTGAAAAATGAGATTCGATTACCGTAAGCTGAGCCTGAATCTTTGATAGCTCAACCTCGAGAGACTTAATCTCTTCCTCCACCTCCGAAAGCTCACTCCTGATCTCGAATATCCTGCTATCTATACTCTGCTTCTTGAGAATTTTCTCCTCAAGCTTTTTCTCTACTTTATCCTTTTCTTTTCTTGATTTTACAATATCTTGAAGGGTTAACTGAATTTCCTCTTCTACTCTGGTTTTCTCCGCGGAGAGATCATCGATCTCTATACCTATCCTCCTTATAACCTCAAGATGCTTATCTCTCTCATTCACCTTGGCTGATCTTTTCTCTTTCTCCTTCTCAAGCAGTTCTCTTTTCTCGATGAGTTCATCTTTTAGTTTACTATGACTCTCCCCGATTTCTCCGAGTTTTATGTTTATTATGCTTCTTTTTGCACTTAGCTTGTCAAGCTCTTCCTGAATGCTTACCTTCTGAATCGAGAATTTTTGTATTTCTTCTTCAACAGCGTTAAGCTCATCCTTAAGTCGGGATATCGCTACTAGGAGCTTCGTTCTCTCATCATCAATCTCCTTTATTTCCTCCCTCATCAGCTCACTCGACTTTTTAATTCCCTCAAGCTGAGATGTCAATTCGATGATTTCCTCCTGTATCGACCTGTAGTTCTCATCCGCAAGTTCGTAGATTTTNGAGGAGATCTCATCTGCATTTGAATTCAGCTCCGCTATTTTGGATGTGAGCTCAATGACCTTCCTAGATATCCCATCCTTCTCCGCTTCCAAATTCGAAATTTCCGTTTCAATTCTTTTTTTCTTGCTCAAGAGGTTTTTGTATTTGTTTATGCTCAGGTACCTCAAATACCTGTTCTTCTCCTCGAGAAGGGCTTTATACTTTAAAGCCTCTTCCCTATCGCTTGCGAGTTGCTGAAGTTGGTTGTTAACCTCAATTAAAATCGTGTTGATTCTATCTATCTTCTCCCTGACCACCTCAAGCTCCTCAAGTGCTTTCTCTTTCTTCTCATCGAACTCTGAGATGCCAGCTATATCATCTATTATCTTTCTTCTCTGGAACGGAGACATCTCAGCTATCCTCGTAACATCTCCCTGCATAACGATGTTGTAAGCATCCGCATGAATGCCAGCATTTGCTAAGAGTTTGTGTATGTCTGAGATTTTCGTAGATTTTTTGTTTATATAGTAGTAGCTGTAATAACCTTTCTCCGTTCTCCTTATTCTCCTCGTAATTCTTATCTCCTTGTCTTTTCCAAGTAATCCATCGGTGTTGTCGAAAACCACAGTAACCTCAGCCTCATTCAGGTTGCCATTCCCGGAGTGTATGAGATCTGTGAGCCTGTCAGCCCTTAAAACCCTNGTCGATGGGGTTAAGCCGAGGCAGAAAAGAATCGCATCTACTATGTTGGACTTGCCACTTCCGTTGGGACCGCTGATAACGGTAAATCCCTTGAAAAAAGGAATTTCAACCCTCTTATTAAAGGATTTAAAGTTCTTTATTATTATTTTCTTTATNTGCATAACTATTTCTCAATCTAATCACAAACTATTATATCATCCTCGCCTTCCTTTTCCGAAGCTACTTTCTCTGTTTCCTCTTTCACCTTTTCAAACCTCTCTATCTTATCAATTTTCACTTCCTTAGGCTCAGATTTTCTAAGTTCTCCCTTTAGATACAGAACTTCCGAAGTAAGGCTCTCTACGATCTTCTTTAATTCAACCATTTTTGATTCAAGGTCTTTAATTTTCTGAAGCTCTTCTTTTAGCTCCTCTCGCACCTTTTCCGCAAGTTTATTCTTTATTTCCTCGAGTTCACTCTCTTTTGATGACAGCATTCTTTTCAACTCCGCAATTTCTTTGTCCTTCTCAATCAGTTTTTTTTCAAGTCTTTCAACCAGTATATCACTTTCCACCATCTAATAGAAATTAGAAACAACTCATTAATATAGTTTTCCCTTTGATATGGCTTCAATCTTTCATAAACATCCTCATCAGACTTGACTTAAAAATCAAGAATTGTTCAAAAAAAATATGNGAACATTATGGTATCTTTAAATTAAATAGCTGAATATGTTTGTACTGTCTTTAAAAACTCAGGGTGTTAATCTTGTTCTATCTCTCGGGAATATGACCGCCTCTCTAATGTTTTTCAGGTTGAGTATTGACATCAGTAACCTATCCGCACCAAGACCCCATCCTGCATGAGGGGGCATACCATATCTGAATGCGGATATGTAGAACTCAAAGCTATCCGGGTTTAAGCCTTTTTCCCTGAGCTTCCTCACAAGCAGATCGTAAATATGGACTCTCTGTGCTCCACTCGCAAGCTCAAGACTTCCGGCCATCAGATCAAATGTTTTGCTGATCTCTGGCTCATTCTCATAAGGCATAGCATAGAACGGCTTAATCTCCGTGGGCCAATCAACGATAAAGTAGTGCTCATTAACCTCCTCGGATAATGCCTTGAGGGCTGGAGTTGAGAAGTCGTCACCCCATGTAATTTCCTCTCCCTTTTTCTTCACCATCTCAACAGCCTCATCATAGGTAATCCTCTGGAAAGGTAATTTTGGCACTTCAAGTTCGACACCAATCCAGTCGAGATATCTCTCGCAGTTCTTCACTATATCTGCGTAAACCCTGTTCACCAATCTCTCCAGAACTCTCATCACACCCTCGTGGTCTGTGAAGCTTTGCTCGATATCAATTGAGATGGCTTCATTCAAATGCCTTACCGTGTTGTGCTCTTCCGCCCTGAAAATAGGACCGATCTCAAAAACCTTTTCCAATCCGGTTGCCATTAGCACCTGTTTGTAAAGCTGTGGGCTTTGATTTAGAAACGCTTCCCTCTCAAAGTAGCTTATCGGGAAAAGCTCCGTGCCACCTTCCGTAGCAGTGGAGACAATTTTAGGTGTATGAACCTCTATGAATCCTTCCTCCGATAGAAAACTCCTAACACTCTGGATCATCTGGTGTCTTATACGGAATATAGCCTGAACCCTCGGTTTCCTGAGATCGAGGAACCTAGCATCAAGTCTCGTATCTAGCTCAGCAGGAACCTTTTCAGCAACATCGAGTGGCAAAGGAGCGTCTGCCTCGCTTATCACCTCGAACTCATTAGGCAATATTTCAAATCCACCCGGTGCTTTTGGTTCAGCTTTTACCTCCCCCACAATCCTTACAACACTCTCTCTTCTAACCTTCCTGATCTTTTTTATTAGCTCTGGAGACCTTTTTTTCGGGCAGGTGATCTGAATCAATCCCTCTCTATCTCTAAGTAACGCAAACACAACTCCTCCCAGATCTCTAACTTCGTGAATCCATCCGTAGAGAAGTACTTGTTTTCCACTATCCTCCTCTCCAATCTCTGAGGTATATTTCCTCTTAACTTCTGACTCCATTTCAGCAGATTTCATTTCAGTCTCTCCTCCACTGATTTTTTGTGCAGTAATAAACCTTCTGATTCCGCAAGTTTAATTACCGCATTTCCAATTCTTTTCAAACCTTCTTTGCTGATTCTCTGATAGGTGGTGTGCTTTAAAAATGTTTCAACACTCAAACCAGAATACGTTCTCGCATAGCCGGAGGTTGGAAGAATGTGATTTGTGCCCGAAGCGTAATCTCCAACCGCAACCGGAGAGTAGTTTCCGATAAAAACAGAACCTGCATTTTCTATTTTGTCCATGATGTTCTCTTCATCCTCCAAACAAATCGAGAGATGTTCTGGAGCGAGCTTGTTTGAGATCTCTATGGCGGTGTCCACATCAACAATGCATGTGAAAAAATTTTTGGAATCTATCATCCCATTCACCCTTCTCTCCACCTCTTCTGCGAGTTCCATGCTGTTCGTCAGGAGGATCGCGAGGGATGAGGGATCGTGCTCCAATTGGGCGGAGATGTCGAGAGATACAAACTCTGGATTCGCTGATTCATCTGCAATGATAACGATCTCGGAGGGGCCGGCAGGCATGTCTATTGCAACATCCCTCTGCACGAGCAGTTTCGCGGTGGTTACATACACATTCCCGGGTCCAGCAATTTTTTCAACCTTTTTTATCGTTTCCGTTCCGTAAGCAAGCCCTGCAATCGCCTGAGCACCTCCAACCGCGTAAATTTCGTCATAACCCACGATGTCACAAGCAACAAGTGTTAATGGATTAACTTTCCCTTCCTTGTTTGGAGGTGTGCATGCGTAGAGTTTCTTAACCCCCGCTATCTTTGCAGGAATTCCACCCATTAATGCGGTTGAGGGATAACTCGCTCTCCCACCTGGAATGTAGATGCCCGCAGACTCAACAGGAGTGTACTTCTTGCCGAGAACCATGTACTCGAAATCGATCCTAATGTCCCGCTCAACAGATGTGATTGAGTGGAAGTTTGAGATATTCTCCCTCGCAGTTTCAAGAGCATCTATGGTCTCATCATCCACCACATCATAAGCGTCATCAACCTCCTCTTTCGGAACTCTTATGTATTCTAATTTGACTCCATCAAATTTCTCTGTTAGTTTTAGAATGGCAGAATCTCCTCCCTCTTTTACCTCATTAACTATCTCTTCCACAACAGGAAAAATATCGTCGAGAGATTCTCTTCTGTCCAGCTTCATCAAAAAATCCTTAGAGACTATCATTCTACTCCCCCTTTCCTATATTCCTCCTTTAAATATTTCTTCAGCCATCTCAGTNAGATAATCTCTCATCTTTTTTATAGCCATCGAGAGCATCATTCTGTTATCGTATTCTGAAACGATTTCCTTTAGCTCTTTTTCCGAATAGCTTGAGAGCTCATTCGCAAATTTAATCATGTTCGGAATCGCTCTGATTATATTATCAACTATCGTGATGTCTGCCATCCTCGATGTTCTCGAGAGTGGGTTTAAATCAATTNTTATCGTCTTCTTTTTGTTCAGTTTTAAGATTTCGCATCTATCACCATCTTCAAGGGGAACCAGCACGGTATCCGCTATGAGAATCCCTTTGCTACTCACCATTCGTCTCGCACTTGTCAATCCCTCTAACACAGCATCCAGATCGGCGAGGATTTTTCCTCCATAGCTTTCAATCAATTCTTTAATTTTTCTGACCCTCTCCCAACTGAAATGGAAGATGTTAACTTCGAGTTTGGCATTCAATAGCTCTCCGAGCTTTATTATCTCCTCCGGCACCAGAATTGCAACATTACCATTTACCGATATCACCGGGTTCTTCGATGTGAGCATTAATGCAACAGCGGTTCTTTCCGCATTTAGTGCAAAATCATGGCTTTTTTCACCGAGAATGTAATCGAAAGTCTCGCCCCTGCCATGTGCAACCATCCCTTCGGGGGCGGTTATACCCTTCCTGATTCCCTCAGCAATTCTCTCCCTGTACTTCAACGAAAGATATCTGGGATGTGTTTCGGGCACATGAGATTGAGACATACACCTAAGAATACTGAAGGATTAAAAAGATTTCATCTCGCTCTTGGGTGGGGCTTAGGAGTCGTCACTACCCACCTGATTCCGTTAACTTATTGTTGGTGAAAATGGGGGAATAAAAAATTACTCGGTTTCGTCTTCTATTTGTAATATCCCAGAATTATTTCACAACCCTTCAAACCCAATTTGTAGAAACTAACAAACAAGAAGATCAGATGGATTATCAGAGTTATCACAACAAGAACACACCAGTCAAGGANATAGCCGCTGTAATGAGAGTAACNCCGAGAAGAATCTACCAGCTGAAGAAACATCATGAAGAAACTGGTCAAATCCCAGAACTAAGGCAAAACTGGAAAGAAAATTCAAACCTACCGACGAGAAAACAGAACGAATCATCCTACAAGCCCATAGAAAATACATACTTAGCTTAAGGAAGTGGATTAGATACGAACGAACTCACACTATGTCTTTAGGATAGGTATATTGGAAAAAACTTGGAGAGAAATGGATAATAGCCTTCATGGACTATGCAAGTTTCATAATACGCTACAGCTTGTTTGGTTTAATAACAACTGAGAACACGATCAAGGTTCTCTAAAGATGGGATTCAGAGAATATGGAACATCAGATGAAATACTGATCGACCACGGAACCCAGTTCGTTGCAGTAAAAAATAGAGGAAAAGCTAAACATAAAGTTTAAAGAATTCTTGCTGGGAATGGAGTTAGGCACATTCTGGCTAGGATTAACCCATCTTCAAACCAACGGGAAAAAGGAAAGGTTCTTTGGCTTAATGTAGTAGAAACTAAATCTGTTTGATTTAGTTGGAGAGTTCGTTCACTGGTACAATTACGTTAAGTCACATATGAGCCTTAATTTTGATGAGATGGAGACTCCTTACGAGGCGTTTTTATGGAAGTTACCTGCTGAGAGGGTGTTTGAGTATGGGGGGTGGTTGTTTGAGGAGTGAAATTATTTCGGGATATCACACGAAAAAATCGTTGAAAGTACACTCAAAAATNAANAAATAAGGAAGAATTATCCTGAGGCTATTACTAAAGTTCTTCCTCAGAAAGATATATGCATAGACATATTATGCAAATCTAAAGATGAAACCCTTGTTCCTATATTAGATAATATGGTAGAGGATAAAACACATACGCTTGTTATTTATTTGTCAAAAGGAACAGAATCCGATATTCCTATGATTTTCAAGGGATATTCTTCAAAATATAATTTTATTGCAGTTGGTAATAACAATATATCAGATAGACTAAAACGAGCAGGAGTTATACCTCTCGGAGAATCTACAAAATCAGTGATAGAAAACATTCTCAAAATAATAAAACAGTAAAAATGATGGTACCGCTTCATCAGAGCCTTCACTCCCACCAGTCACTTCAGAACTTAGTCCCCACTTAACAAGTAGACATAGGGCTTTTCTGACTGCATCCAAATTTCATTTTATAAGGGACTCGATCCCTAAAAATATTGCATCGGAAACGATTAGTCTAAAAAAAAGAAAATATAAAAAGNGTNAGTCATAAATGAATAACAAGATGAAAAATTACAAACAGTTAAAATTGTGGATTGAAAAAGAATCTGATGATATAAAAAACTATACCTTTAACATTGGTGACTCACATAATAAAGTTCCTATACTTTTCAGAAACACNATTCCTGAAATACCCTCAACTACATACGGCACTTTTGCTATTTACAAATACCCTGCAAAATTTATTCCCCAAGTTATCGCTTACGTATTAAAAAAGTATGCCAAACCAGGGATGAAAATATTTGATCCATTTGCGGGTTATGGAACCGTAGGCATAGTATCACGAGTTTATGGGTACGAATATGAATTATGGGATTTAAACCCAATGATAGATGTTATTCATGAAACCGCAATTATGAGACCACCAAGAGTAAATATTATGAATCTAATAAAAGAATTAAAAAATTCAAAGGAGGAGTTTACCCCAAAATGGTCTAATTTAAGTTATTGGTTTCCAGAGGAATTTATCTCCTTCCTTTCAAAGGCATGGGGATTTGTGCATTCATTGGACAACGAAACTAAATATATTCTTTTAATCCCTCTAATCAATTTAACAAGATATTTTTCATATGGCGATGAAAAAGTCCATAAATTATATAAATCAAAATATTCTAAGAAAAAGGTTGAAGAACTTTTGAAAAAAGATTGGAAAAGGCAATTTTACACTATGCTTGAAAAAGAAGTGCATATTTTACTCAAAAAGATCTGGGAATATAATCGTCTTAAGCCAAAAGAAGTTAGATATGAAATAAAATCTGGAATAGATACCTTAGAAACAATGCTGGGTCGCGATGTNGATATTCTTATTACCTCCCCACCTTATTTACAGGCTCAAGAATACATAAGGTCAACGAAATTGGAGCTATTTTGGTTAGGTTATGATGAGAGTTACATAAGAAGTCTTAGTAAAAAAGAAATCCCATACAGACCAGTAAATAAAATAAAGATCCACTCTGAAAAATATTATGAGTTCAGAGATAAAATAAAGGAGGGTCATCTCAAGGTACTATATGATAGGTACTTCCATGCAATTTTAAAAGCTTTCTCATCTCTTGGCAAGAATGTTACGAATTATATGTGTATTTTTGTTGGTCCCGCAAAAATAAGAACGATATCAATACCTATAGATGACATAATAATTGAGCACCTACAGGAATTCGGTTGGAAGCATGAGGTCACATTTATTGATACCATAGTCTCACGAGTTATGTTTGAATCTAAGGTTAACCCTGCATCTGGTGAAAAGGATAGCAGAATAAAGACGGAACACTTAGTGGTCTTGAAAAGGAGTGAATAAGATGTACAGAATCTTGAAAGGTGATTTGAATAGTCCAAGCAAATTTAAAGAAAAATTGCACGATTATATTGTAACTCTTAGGACTGAAATCTTAAAATGCTATNATATAGAATTTGACATTGAAGAAATAGGAGACTTGTTACTTTCTGTTTGTCGAAGTAATGACTTTAATGTAATTTATCAAGAAAGAAATAGAATGTTTTTGGATGAACCACAAGTTCAAGAATGGATAGATAAAAAATTGATACCAAACACCGTAATTGTGAACTTAGACGATGAAGATGTAGTAAGATTATTAGTATTCTGCCTTGAAATAACTTATCAAATGTTCGATGGGGGTACGAGAGCGACTGTCACTCAAAAGGGATTTAGACAGAGAAGAAGAACTTTTGAGTCAATCCTCGTGGATCAATTTGTAGGAAAATTAGGGGAAATTTTTGTTAAGAAATTTCTTGAGGAGAACTATCCAGTAAGTATTGAGTTGGATTGGGAAATATCCCCACAGATTGAAAAATATAGAAATGATATTATGAATGCAAAGAAAAATGTCAGTATAAAATCTTCACCAACTTTAGCGGGAGTATGGGCGGAAGCCGATATAGGATATGACTATGGAATTACGGTCAAATGTTCCGTTCCTCAACAACCAATATTACAGTTTTTTATTGAAGTATGTGGTTTTTCAAGATTGCTAGATTTTGCGGAGGCAAAGATTCCACCACGAAATGNTCTTTTTAAGGATTACCTTAAGGAAATCAGAGGTAGAATTAGAAAATACAAATGTGGGGAAATTCAAACATCATTGAAAGGATTTATTTCTGGATATTTTAAAACCTCTAAGTTTTCTCCAACAAAAGAAGGGACCAANTTACCATATTTAGGCATAGTTAGAGAGGAACGATATTTAGTTCCTGTCAACCAACTTAAATGGACAAAAGACGATTGGAAAGAATTCCTGGAGGAGGTAGAGCTTCTATGAAAATNATGAATTGCTTGTCTGCCACTTCAGATAATAGCAGACTCGCCGCTACGGTGTTCCACCCAAATTAGCCCACTTCGTTCGTCGATTGAACTACAAGGAGACTACCCCTCATCCGATCCGTCAATCATATCCAACGCTGATTCTGGTGTGTCCACATGAACCAGACCCGGGAGATTTATGCTGGACTTTATCGCGACAACTCTTTTCCCCTCCTTTAAGGCGATAGCCATTTCCGAAACAGTTCCATACCCACCCCCTACCGCAATGATGGCATCTGAAGAGTGTACAATTATCATGTTCCTTGCGTGCCCCATGTTCGTCGCTATAACTATACCACAAAACGGATTTGCGAGCTTTTTGTCTGCTTGAGGAATGATACCAACAACTGTTCCTCCAGCTTTTCTCGCACCCTCTGCACTCGCGGACATAACTCCTCCGAGTCCGCCGTTAATCAGAATGTAGCCCCTTTTTGCGATGAGTTCTCCAACCCTAAATGCGATATCGTAAAGTTGCTCATCACAGCTTGCACTACCTATAACACCGATCTGCTTTATCCTCTTCCCCATGACCCTCATAGGAACCTTTGTCTGTATATATGTTTGTAATGTTAGATTAATGTTCGATGTTCGCTGTTATGTTCTCCGTTGGCTTTATTGCACAACCTGTGTACCTGTTGCATGAGTTGTGGGGGAGACTGTGAGAGAG
>MTMT01000065.1 GCA_002010195.1 Archaeoglobus sp. JdFR-32 | reverse complement strand
CCATTTTCAGGATTCTTCCTTTTCTTCTTAGTGCAGACATTCTCTTACCTGTTCCAAGCTCAGACTTTCAATATCCATTTTCAGGATTCTTCCTTTTCTTCACCGGGAGGTAGTTAAAAAGGCAGGATGGATTGAAACTTTCAATATCCATTTTCAGGATTCTTCCTTTTCTTCATATTTTACCATTAACTAACCCTCCTACGGAACACAGACTTTCAATATCCATTTTCAGGATTCTTCCTTTTCTTCATTATTAAAAAACTACTGCCGGTTAAAGAGAGTGAGGTGATTTCAATATCCATTTTCAGGATTCTTCCTTTTCTTCATACCCGATACAAAAAAATATCGGAGGTGATGGATATATTTCAATATCCATTTTCAGGATTCTTCCTTTTCTTCTGACTTACCACATTTTTTTTTATAACTGTAAAAACTGATTTCAATATCCATTTTCAGGATTCTTCCTTTTCTTCATAATACTATTAACACTTAGTGATGTAATTGATATCTTATTTCAATATCCATTTTCAGGATTCTTCCTTTTCTTCATGGCCGCTCATATACGCTATGTAAAACAGCATGGTGCGATGGAATTTCAATATCCATTTTCAGGATTCTTCCTTTTCTTCTTGCGACCGAATCGCTGAGAAGGTTGTTAGGAAGTTATTTCAATATCCATTTTCAGGATTCTTCCTTTTCTTCATGTATTAAAAGATACTGATGTGAGCCTTGGTATATTTCAATATCCATTTTCAGGATTCTTCCTTTTCTTCAAGTTGATGCAGTTTGTGAAGCTTTCACTTTTGAGAGAATTTCAATATCCATTTTCAGGATTCTTCCTTTTCTTCGCAAAGCAATTGGCTGTGGATGTTGACGATTCGATCTTGAATTTCAATATCCATTTTCAGGATTCTTCCTTTTCTTCGATAGCATTATGGGTAAAATTAGATGACAAGACATTAACAATTTCAATATCCATTTTCAGGATTCTTCCTTTTCTTCAATATAACACCCAGTACGGGTAGCTACAAAATAGTGGTATTTCAATATCCATTTTCAGGATTCTTCCTTTTCTTCGCCTTAGAGATGTAGCATTTTCTTCAAGATCATGTAGATATTTCAATATCCATTTTCAGGATTCTTCCTTTTCTTCAGAAGGTGAGAAAAGCCTTGGAAAAGCACAACATACCTTTATTTCAATATCCATTTTCAGGATTCTTCCTTTTCTTCGCTTATTATGGTGGAAGGGTTGAATGCTTCAGAATAGATTTCAATATCCATTTTCAGGATTCTTCCTTTTCTTCCTATTATTACAGAGGAGGAGCCCTTTAAGGGCAGGAAAACATTTCAATATCCATTTTCAGGATTCTTCCTTTTCTTCGATGGATACGGAATCTCTGAAAACGGATGTGTATGAAGAATTTCAATATCCATTTTCAGGATTCTTCCTTTTCTTCATAAAATACCATAGTACTCACGGTTGGCTTAAGCTATTTATTTCAATATCCATTTTCAGGATTCTTCCTTTTCTTCACCTCCAGAGCTCCAGAGCTGTTTCAAGTGCCCTATTTTATTTCAATATCCATTTTCAGGATTCTTCCTTTTCTTCGTCATAAGTCTTTCTTACGTAATCTAAAGCATCAAGATATTTCAATATCCATTTTCAGGATTCTTCCTTTTCTTCATAACGGTTTTTGCCACCAGAGAATGGTATATAATGGCATTTCAATATCCATTTTCAGGATTCTTCCTTTTCTTCGCATTACGGTTTTAGCGACACCCGCGATGAGACGCACATTTCAATATCCATTTTCAGGATTCTTCCTTTTCTTCGTTGTCCTTCCTTAATCAATTCCTCAATTGCTTTATATTATTTCAATATCCATTTTCAGGATTCTTCCTTTTCTTCAAAGAATATTTCCACAAGCAACGGAAAGAGAAGTCAAATTTCAATATCCATTTTCAGGATTCTTCCTTTTCTTCATATCCAGTTATTGGAGTAAGTGGTGTTAAACCCGGTAGTATTTCAATATCCATTTTCAGGATTCTTCCTTTTCTTCAAAGGAATTCGTTGAAACCATAAGAAACCGATATAAATTTCAATATCCATTTTCAGGATTCTTCCTTTTCTTCGATCCAGTAAACTTCATAATATCCTGCTACTCAGAGAATTTCAATATCCATTTTCAGGATTCTTCCTTTTCTTCTCCTGTTTCACCCTAACGCGGGCAATCTGCCCGCTGGGCGATTTCAATATCCATTTTCAGGATTCTTCCTTTTCTTCGCACGAGGGAGCTCGGGGACATGTTCTATTGGCACTATTTCAATATCCATTTTCAGGATTCTTCCTTTTCTTCACCATTGCTTCGCTATAACAACAGATACGGTAACCATAGATTTCAATATCCATTTTCAGGATTCTTCCTTTTCTTCACTTTTAAAGTTTTGCTTTTGAACTTATTGTCAATCCATTTCAATATCCATTTTCAGGATTCTTCCTTTTCTTCACCTTTTGGAAAAAAAGACTATAAACCAAAAAAAGAGATTTCAATATCCATTTTCAGGATTCTTCCTTTTCTTCGGCTTCTCCTCCTTTCTGGACGGCTATGGTTACGGCTATTATTTCAATATCCATTTTCAGGATTCTTCCTTTTCTTCCATGCAACACCCAGTACAGGTAGTTTCAAGGTGATTGTATTTCAATATCCATTTTCAGGATTCTTCCTTTTCTTCGTTGTATAGAACGGAATTAATAGAAATGGATGTATTATTTCAATATCCATTTTCAGGATTCTTCCTTTTCTTCATTTAGATGTCTTCGAGAAAGAAAAAGAAGAAGGGGAATTTCAATATCCATTTTCAGGATTCTTCCTTTTCTTCTACAATAAAAGAGTCACAATAAAAATAAGGATTACCAAATTTCAATATCCATTTTCAGGATTCTTCCTTTTCTTCCCCTTATTAGGTTAGGCGGTTGTTTATTGGAAAAAAATTTCAATATCCATTTTCAGGATTCTTCCTTTTCTTCATCGAAGAGAAAGAGAGACTCATGAACGAGAGGAAAGATTTCAATATCCATTTTCAGGATTCTTCCTTTTCTTCGTAATACGCGATGATACTCCCAGTCTTCAATAGTTTTTATTTCAATATCCATTTTCAGGATTCTTCCTTTTCTTCAAGAGGAAAAACGGATTATAAAATTGCGGAATTTGAACTATTTCAATATCCATTTTCAGGATTCTTCCTTTTCTTCATGCTGAGGAGTTAAAGCTAATTAACGCACGCATAAACGATTTCAATATCCATTTTCAGGATTCTTCCTTTTCTTCGATATTATGAGTGAGCAATTTAATGCTCCATTATTGCCACATTTCAATATCCATTTTCAGGATTCTTCCTTTTCTTCGGTGGAAGTAAAGAAGAAAGAGCCATCACCTACAACTACTAGGATTTCAATATCCATTTTCAGGATTCTTCCTTTTCTTCGTAAAAACAGCGGAGCAGTTATTTAACTCAATAAGAATTTCAATATCCATTTTCAGGATTCTTCCTTTTCTTCATACCTGTAAATAAGAGAATGTAGACCAAAACTTGGGAATTTCAATATCCATTTTCAGGATTCTTCCTTTTCTTCTACCATGCTTTCGGACTGAAAGCTGAGAAGCTTGTGAATTTCAATATCCATTTTCAGGATTCTTCCTTTTCTTCATAGATAGGAGGAACATTAATTTAAGTCAATTGTGTGATTTCAATATCCATTTTCAGGATTCTTCCTTTTCTTCTATATACGCTGAAACTTTCTCCCAACCCTCTATTTTATTTCAATATCCATTTTCAGGATTCTTCCTTTTCTTCGGATGAAGTTAAGGAAAAAATGAGAGAAGCCGAGGAAATTTCAATATCCATTTTCAGGATTCTTCCTTTTCTTCAATAAGGGTCTTCCTGAAAGCTTTCTAAGACTCATTAAATTTCAATATCCATTTTCAGGATTCTTCCTTTTCTTCGTAACAACAGTTAGCGACATAATTAAAATATTGGGAGTATTTCAATATCCATTTTCAGGATTCTTCCTTTTCTTCGAAAGTAGCTGGAGAGTCATTCATAGTCAAGGGAATTTTAGCTATTTCAATATCCATTTTCAGGATTCTTCCTTTTCTTCATCTTTGAGCTGTTAGATGTCGAAAAGGAGGAAAGGAAATTTCAATATCCATTTTCAGGATTCTTCCTTTTCTTCCTTGTAATTAGACCGAGGTGAGTCTAAATGCCGGAAACATTTCAATATCCATTTTCAGGATTCTTCCTTTTCTTCTCGGCGTTCTATTGGTACCGCAGCATCGGCACTGGAATCATTTCAATATCCATTTTCAGGATTCTTCCTTTTCTTCGTATAAAGAGATATGGAGGAGCTATCTTGAAAAAGCAAGATTTCAATATCCATTTTCAGGATTCTTCCTTTTCTTCGAATATCACATCTTGCACGCAAGGGTAAGCACGATGAAATTTCAATATCCATTTTCAGGATTCTTCCTTTTCTTCGACGAATACATAGTAGTTCTTACCTATAGTGACGCAATATTTCAATATCCATTTTCAGGATTCTTCCTTTTCTTCATAGCGGTTATGATACCAATTGATGATATATTGATGTTATTTCAATATCCATTTTCAGGATTCTTCCTTTTCTTCGGCATAAACCAGACCACGACTATTGTCATCACTGTGCTTATTTCAATATCCATTTTCAGGATTCTTCCTTTTCTTCATTATTTCAGAATAGCAAGATTAATTCAGAAATTAGAGATTTCAATATCCATTTTCAGGATTCTTCCTTTTCTTCGGGCATTACGGGGATGCCCCGGTTGTGGCGATTGCTATATTTCAATATCCATTTTCAGGATTCTTCCTTTTCTTCCGGCAAGATAAGATTTCAGGAGGAGTTGTCAATTGATATTTCAATATCCATTTTCAGGATTCTTCCTTTTCTTCGGAGTCAAAAGTGTTGCCGAACAAGTGGAAGAATTATTTCAATATCCATTTTCAGGATTCTTCCTTTTCTTCATATATTAATTCTTTATGACTTGATAACCAATGTTAAATTTCAATATCCATTTTCAGGATTCTTCCTTTTCTTCAGAGTTCATTGAAGAGGCGGTAAGAGACAAGCTGAGAGATTTCAATATCCATTTTCAGGATTCTTCCTTTTCTTCCTCATTAACATACACCATACTTATTCACCTCCTTATTCAATTTCAATATCCATTTTCAGGATTCTTCCTTTTCTTCATAACCGAGACTTCGTGCAATCAATTGATTGCACAAAATTTCAATATCCATTTTCAGGATTCTTCCTTTTCTTCGCCGCATAAGAGATACTTTGCACCTTACTCTGGTAGATATTTCAATATCCATTTTCAGGATTCTTCCTTTTCTTCCTTGTAGAGGTATGGTAATAAGAGGTGATATGATGGGATTTCAATATCCATTTTCAGGATTCTTCCTTTTCTTCCCGCAACTGCAGCACATCTCAGCATCGCACTTAAGCATTTCAATATCCATTTTCAGGATTCTTCCTTTTCTTCTGAGGCGGAGGACTACATCGTCTTCGAGACGAACTTCAAATTTCAATATCCATTTTCAGGATTCTTCCTTTTCTTCTCCCCTCTCTGTCAACCCCCATATAATCACTCCAATAAATTTCAATATCCATTTTCAGGATTCTTCCTTTTCTTCTTGTTTAGCTATACTAAGCTTCTTCCCCTCTCCACTTATTTCAATATCCATTTTCAGGATTCTTCCTTTTCTTCGAATACAAAAACGGCGTGCCGGTTTGTGACTGGCTCGCATTTCAATATCCATTTTCAGGATTCTTCCTTTTCTTCTCATTGAGGTTTCATGGATCTCATGGTCCACATTCTCAATTTCAATATCCATTTTCAGGATTCTTCCTTTTCTTCGCTGGACAAAGAGACTGGAGGGGGTCTCTCTCCGGTGTATTTCAATATCCATTTTCAGGATTCTTCCTTTTCTTCCCAAAGGAGGATGAATCTATATGAGCTCGAAAGAACTCTATTTCAATATCCATTTTCAGGATTCTTCCTTTTCTTCCATGGGAGCAAGACTTGGAAGGATGGGAAATCTACTCAATTTCAATATCCATTTTCAGGATTCTTCCTTTTCTTCCTCAACTAACCTTAAATCATGATAGCGAGCAATAATAATTTCAATATCCATTTTCAGGATTCTTCCTTTTCTTCCATAGTCTTTTACAAGTTTCTTTGAGACCCCAACTCTTTATTTCAATATCCATTTTCAGGATTCTTCCTTTTCTTCGCATTTCGTAACCGGCTGTTGGGCTTGGAAGCTCCCAAATTTCAATATCCATTTTCAGGATTCTTCCTTTTCTTCGAATGTATGTGTGGATAGTAAGGTGGATTTTTATTTAGTATTTCAATATCCATTTTCAGGATTCTTCCTTTTCTTCCCGGAACTCTGGAAAGAAAGGAATTTTGAAGCGATAAAATTTCAATATCCATTTTCAGGATTCTTCCTTTTCTTCGTATTTGATAGTCTGTTAAGTATAACCCATACCAACCATTTCAATATCCATTTTCAGGATTCTTCCTTTTCTTCGGGCTATCAGGTCGGTAAATTCTCTGAATCCACATATTTCAATATCCATTTTCAGGATTCTTCCTTTTCTTCTGAGGAAACGGTGATAACAGTAACTTCAACAGCAGAAGATTTCAATATCCATTTTCAGGATTCTTCCTTTTCTTCCTAACCCTCAATCAAAATCTCAGATTCAGACTAAGGTTCATTTCAATATCCATTTTCAGGATTCTTCCTTTTCTTCGTCCTTCGAGATGCCCCCGAGCCTTCTGAACATGGTTCATTTCAATATCCATTTTCAGGATTCTTCCTTTTCTTCAGGTGATATAATTATAAAGAAACTAACTAAGTCAACATATTTCAATATCCATTTTCAGGATTCTTCCTTTTCTTCGTTGCGGGTATTCGTGCAGTTACTGCACTCTTTGGAGCATTTCAATATCCATTTTCAGGATTCTTCCTTTTCTTCTCTGCTTCCTGTATCTGAACACTTGTAACCACTTATCAAATTTCAATATCCATTTTCAGGATTCTTCCTTTTCTTCCTTTAACATAAATATGAATATTTTTACTTAAATCAATATTTCAATATCCATTTTCAGGATTCTTCCTTTTCTTCAAAATAAAGCGATCTTTCGGAAACTACGGTGTCAAGCATTTCAATATCCATTTTCAGGATTCTTCCTTTTCTTCTAAACAGTCTCTCACCAAGAAGATTGATAAGAGCATTATATTTCAATATCCATTTTCAGGATTCTTCCTTTTCTTCGGGATGATAAAGGTAGGGTTTATTGTATTTTAGCTAATTTCAATATCCATTTTCAGGATTCTTCCTTTTCTTCGCGTTTGCCGAATTTATTTTTATCAAACCAACTTTTGATTTCAATATCCATTTTCAGGATTCTTCCTTTTCTTCTTAAAAAAGGAGAAGAAGAACTGCTTAAGCAGTTAGATTTCAATATCCATTTTCAGGATTCTTCCTTTTCTTCAGAACATATCAAGGCAGATTGGTTGACGCCATAGAGGTATTTCAATATCCATTTTCAGGATTCTTCCTTTTCTTCAAAACAACTTTTCGAGGAAGTCGAAGACTTTGGCAAATTTCAATATCCATTTTCAGGATTCTTCCTTTTCTTCTTCAGGTGATACAGGAACAGGTGATGGGACAGGAGGCATTTCAATATCCATTTTCAGGATTCTTCCTTTTCTTCTGAGAAACGAGGAACTTCAACCTCAACACCATTATTTCATTTCAATATCCATTTTCAGGATTCTTCCTTTTCTTCTCTGGTGCAACAGTATCCATCGTGATTGAGTCAATAGAATTTCAATATCCATTTTCAGGATTCTTCCTTTTCTTCCCACCATTTAGCCAAATCACATGGTCAACTACAATTACATTTCAATATCCATTTTCAGGATTCTTCCTTTTCTTCAAAACACCGCCAGACAATATACAAACAACTCCACAGTACTTTCAATATCCATTTTCAGGATTCTTCCTTTTCTTCTAACTGAGCTCAACGAGCAAAAGAATAAGCTAATGATCTTTCAATATCCATTTTCAGGATTCTTCCTTTTCTTCGATGCAAGAAATCTACCAGTAATTGTCTCAATGACTGCCTTTCAATATCCATTTTCAGGATTCTTCCTTTTCTTCTGGTATTCCCCATCACCACACATCCCATATCCTAACAATGGCTTTCAATATCCATTTTCAGGATTCTTCCTTTTCTTCTGACTTCTCCTGAAATCACTGTTAATGCGTTAGAAACTTTCAATATCCATTTTCAGGATTCTTCCTTTTCTTCTTTAACACTCCAACTAAAGATGATGATCTTGCAATAAACTTTCAATATCCATTTTCAGGATTCTTCCTTTTCTTCTTCAAGAGAACCACCAGACTTCATTACATATTTTTCTACTTTCAATATCCATTTTCAGGATTCTTCCTTTTCTTCGAGCAGAATGGCAGATTTACAAAGAGATCCAACATGGCACTTTCAATATCCATTTTCAGGATTCTTCCTTTTCTTCACATGCAACCCAAATCACAATTACGCCGACTATTGCCCTTTCAATATCCATTTTCAGGATTCTTCCTTTTCTTCTTCATCTCGCCGTTCTGCTGGAGGCGTCGAGTTGGCATCGGTATCCTTTCAATATCCATTTTCAGGATTCTTCCTTTTCTTCATGATGTGGAATGAAGCTGCTGGTTGCTGGGATTATCCACCTTTCAATATCCATTTTCAGGATTCTTCCTTTTCTTCGATACCGCCATCCACAAACCGAGCGAGAACAGGCACCTTTCAATATCCATTTTCAGGATTCTTCCTTTTCTTCTTGATAGAGGAAAGGAGTTTCAGTGGTGTAGTGGTTTTCCTTTCAATATCCATTTTCAGGATTCTTCCTTTTCTTCAGAAAAACGATTTTTAACAGCATGTTCTTATGCAAGCTTTCAATATCCATTTTCAGGATTCTTCCTTTTCTTCACGGAAAAGTTGGAAGGGGAGCCAGAAAGTCTATAGTCTTTCAATATCCATTTTCAGGATTCTTCCTTTTCTTCCACCACTCAAAATTCTTTAATAAAATTCAAACTCCTATCATATATCTTTTTCCCAGAAGCGCAATTAGTGTCTCTTGAAATGCCAACCAGCTTAAAAAGAGATTCAAATATAAATCCATGCAATACATATCCCCGAACTTAAAATTCACAAGAGCTATTCTTATTCAAGCTGATTTTGCTCATAATCGGTAGTAGATTCTAAAAATATTGGCAAAGTAAACCTAACACTATGTCTATAAAAAACCAGTAAATTATACAAATACATCATAAAATAGAACTTCAAATTATTTTCAGGCCTATTCTAAACCTCAACATATTTTCTGCATCTCGCAATAGCCACATTTCTTTGATTTACGAACCTCTGGTATTCTTTCATTCCTAATTATGTCTTCTATACTTTTAACAACCTTCCTAAGCATTTTTCTATCCTCAGGGAAGATTTTGAGTTCTTTCCACTCCTTTTTACTCACATTGTATATGAACGCNCTTTTTACGATTCTGCCAAAGTTCTCCTCAACCAAAACACCGTATGCCACAATCTGCATTTTCCAGTTATAGTGCACTTCCTCGAACCTCGTGAACTTTATGTCCACAGGTATAACCTCACGCTCAGACTTCAAAACGAGGTCAACGAATCCCTTTAAACCATACCTCTCACTCTCAAGATATAAATTCTCAAGAATCGTATAATTTTTGAGGCTTTTCCTTCGTCGAAACCTACCGTACATCTCCTCATGAATCTCTCTGCCGAATTCCATTTTTGGTTTGGACATCCTGACTCCAAGAACCTTCATGAAGTATATCTTCTTCGGGCAATAGAGGAATTGGGCTATGTCGCTGACATCTATCATAACCGCGAAACACCTACCATCTCTGCCAGAAACCCTTGTACCTTACCTCTCCTCTAATAAATCTGGCAATTCTTCTGGCTTGTGATTGTATGATCGAGGAAAATGTGACATTTCTCCCCGCATACTGGGTTTTGCTATCGAGTCTCTCAAGTACCTCTTTTAACAGCGTTCTCCTCGCTTTGTCCTCAAGCCTGCACAAAAAATTCTCAATTCTGCAATCATCGGGCTTAATTTGTTTGTAACTTATTAGCTTGATAACCGCTTTATCAACAACCTGCTGTCTGAACTCCTCCATCAGATCAAGAGGTAAAGACGTTCTTCCCGACCTATCTGAATGTAGAAAACCTGCATAAATATCTAATCCCGCAAGTTCAACCGCCCTAATACATTCCGAATGCAGAATCGCATATCCATAGTTCAGCATAGCGTTAACTATGTCCTTGGCATACCTGCTGTGCTTCTCATCGATTCCNTTTCTCCCACTGAAATTATACTCCTTTGGAAAAATCAACCTCAGAGAATCCCAATAGTGGTTGCTTGCCTTCCCCTCAAGCCCAAGAATTTCCTTTCTGACCTCATCTATCTCCTTTCCCTCAATCTCTCCAACTTGAGAAATTATGTACCCGATTTCCTTTCTTTTGTCCATCAGCTCGTCTCCAATATCGCCTTTCCTCGATTTTGCCAAATTGGACAGGACCGCCATCTGATTTCTGAGCTTTGCGATAACGAATTCCTTTGAGAGCTCAACGCTTCTTCGGTCGTGATATGCGTAGTACTGTTCTCTCCTTGTTTTAGCCATTCCTACAGCGGGATGTGTCAACTTTGCGATGATTTCCCCCTTGCTAAAAAATACCACATCCACCGAGTTTTTCATCAGCAACTCTATCGCATCACTGCTTATCCCAGCCTTACCTATTATGAGGATCTGTTTAAGCTCGGATGGATTTAGCTTTCTTTTTCCAGATTTGTCCTTTACAACTATCAAATTCCCCTCCTTCCCTATGAACTTACCGAAGCCGTCAACAACAACCCTCATAAGCAGTAGCCCCTATACAGACAGTTGGGATTACAATAATCTGGTTTTCCCGGATCTGTTTCATTATAAACCATCTCAGCTTTCTTATCTCTCTCTTCCACCCAGTAGCTCCTAAGGTTTGCATCTATGTAGTGCAGATCCCTCACCACGGACAACCCCCTTTTGAAGGAGATGTAAACTGTGCAACCCACATCTACTGGAATTTCATACAGGCTCTCAACCACGAGAGCGTAGCCAGTTGTGTAGAGCCTTGCGTTCAACTCATCTATTTTATTCCCTACTTTGATGTCGAAAACGATGTTTCTCAAGTAATCGTAGCAGTCAACTGCGATTATTCCGGAGCAACCTAAGAGACTCCCGTCCATTCGATGTTCAACCAAGAAGGGAATGGATGTCAGGATTATATCCTCCTGAGATGCGAAATTCTGCACAGCTCTTGCTTTCAGAAAGTTTGCCCTGCATTCCGCCATTGTGTATTCCCAAACGAGATTCACCGCCTCCATTATACTCTCATTTTCGTGTTGTTCCGGTTTTGATGTGAAGTCAAGTGTTTTAGCCCTGTTTATCGCAGTTGAAACCGCATTATGAACTGCTCTTCCGAGCTGTATGCTGAATGTCTCCTCTCCCNTCACCTTCTCAACAACCNCAAGATAAACATCCCTCATCGTGTCGCAGTATTTACTGCAGATAAGGTACATAGGTAGCCTAACATCGTAATACGGTTTCAGTGGTGGTGTATGCCAGTTCCATCCTCTAAGCTCTTCTGGAACGGGATTACTTCTGATCATGGGTCTGAGGTGCATTAGCAAGTATTTTTGTTCGATGTCATTCAGGAAATAAACCATGAATATTTTTATTCAGGGTAATATTTATCGGTTTTTTATTTACATGATGAGTCAGATGCTCAATAGCAGATGGGATATATCATCTCCTGAGAAATATATAGATAGATTATACACGAAGATAAAATTAGTAGAATTCCACTTTCGACTTTTTGATTAGTTCTACACCCTTAACACTAACGACAACTGCAGTCTCTAAACATCTTTTACAGAGAGGGATTATGAATATGCAATCGTTCTCGTCTTTAATAAACTTATCGACCCGTTTTGCAAGTACATCTCGATCATTCGGATTTAGTTCTCCACGAAATGCAGAATACTGTACTCTCTCAAGTCCAAATCTCTCGAGGAGTTTTGCAAGCTTCGTTCTATTTGCATCGTCCGTGATGTCGTAAACCACAAGGTGGAGCATAACTTTAAGTTTCACTACATAATATTAAATTTTCCACAAAAAGTTATGAACTAAGTTCAGGAAAATCAATATTGGGGTAACCAGCAGAGGTTGTAAAAATCCGAGTAGAGTACTCAAATTCATAAAATTATCAAAAATTTGATCAAACGAACAAAAGTGCAAGATGTGACGGAACAACTATGAGTGGTTTTCTCTTATGTACTTCTATTAAACCCATTTTTTCCAGATCGGACAAGTGTCTTCTAACAGTACTCGAATCCTTTCTCAATTCCTTTGAGATTGATCTTACATCCCTATATCCATCTTTTACGAGCTTGAGAACCTCAAGTTTCTCTGTGTTTATCTCCGACCCGACTAAACTAATCAGAGTTTCTTGAATTACGATTACATTTGAAAAGTCTTCCGTCTCTATCTCTATTTCCAGATTCTTCCTTCTTAACATAATGCACCCTAATAGCACGATAACAACTAATGCTCTCATACCTCCACTTAAATTGACGATTATCTTCGAGTCACCTAAACTCCTAATTTCATCTAAAAATCTCTTAATGGAGTTTTCCAAATTGCTGATGTCGAGTTGAATTAATTTTACCTCAACTTCACTTGCAAATGATGTTCTCACCAACTTTTTGATCCATTCATATGCCTTGAGGACTCTTTCATTTACTTCAGCCGTAAAAAGAACAATTTTATCTCCTTCTTTTATTCCATGCCTAAGTATCGCTCTATAACAAAATTTCTCGTCAAATCCAAGGGTCGCAATCAATGCAACTTTCATACACTTTATCTCTCTTAATGCACATATTTATTTTTTCTTATAACATAACTACAATAGAAATCCTTATATTTTCTAAATACCAAAGAAGAGTATGTATCTCGATGAGTTGGCAAAAGTTCTTGCGGTCTTAATCGCAGAAGGAGGGAACTACACATATGTTGACAAACTCGGATATGCTCCATCTAAGGACTTGGCCATCTTCTATCTAAAAGAGGCACTCAGAGACCTACATTCGATAAAAAATCAGGAAAGACTTGAGAATACTAAGGCTAAGGAGCTTTTAGATAAAATAAACTTTGAGACTGCTGAGAGAGCTTTGGATGAACTTGCAAGGGTAGAGGACAGGAGAGTTTTGAAGGAGAAGACTTCACTGATTGGAGCAAAAGCTCTTGCAATTTCCGCAGGTTTGAGAGGTGAGTGAGATGTATGTTTCGATTAGAGGTAGGGTTTTGCTTAATGTTGAGGCAATGAACATGACAGAGAGCGTTGGAAATTATGTTAAGCATAGGAGGGTACCGGTGGTACTTCCCGATACAAATTACACAACATATTTCGTACCTGCTATAAGCGGTGAGAGTATAGCTCATGGATTCCAAGAATTGTTGGCAGAGACTGCAAGGAAGAACAATTTACCAGTGTGCAAATTGTGTGAAAAGGGAATATTTTTGAAGAGTACCCATGAGCAGGTATTTAAAGAGGCTTTTGGACAAGACCCTCCAAAAGATGAATTTGAGTTTGAAAAGAATGTTGTTACTAACTGTGTTGTTGAAGATGTTGGAGGTTTTCTCTATGCACCCAGAGCCGGAGGAAATGTGAAGAGAACATCCACTTTCTTCACGGGCTACATGATACCCGTAAAAGAATCGCTCGAAGGTGCTGTGATAGAGCCACAACTTCACTCTCGATATGCATTGGGAACACCCTTCGTAGAAGGGGGACAAGGACAGATGATATACTATGTCGAGCTTTCTTCAGCGGTTTACAATTTCAGCTTCGATCTGGATGCGAGATACATAGGTAAAGCGACATTTAGCTACGAAAAAGCTGGAGAGGAGATCGTAAATGATAGAAAAGACAGAATAAGAGTGACACTCGATGCCATGCAGAAATTCCTGATAGAGTTCATGTTCGGTGCAAAAAAGACGAGGTTCTTACCAGTAATGGAGTGGGAGTCCTTGGTCATAGCTCTTTCGGATGATGTTTGGACTGTTCCAAGCCCATTCACGAAGAACTATGTTGAAGATACCAAAAAGAAGCTACAAAAGGTCGATTACAATACAGAGCTTTTCGTTTATCCTGACAATGGAAGCTTTGAGGAAGTTGTGATAGATGCAATAGAGAAGGCGAAAGATAGGGTGGAAAAGGTAGAGTAGATTGAGAATTGACGGGAAAGGTCTTGAAGGACATAAACCATGATAGGTTTCGTAGTTGATGTTGAATTTACATGGGGATTTCAGGCAAGGATAGCTGGACTTTCAAAGACTTCACCTTCTTTCTACTATCCACCCCCTACAACTTTCCTCGGAGCTTTAGCTGAGGCAATAGCCAAAGACTACAGAATCGGAGAAAATAGAGGAAGAGAGGTTATATCAAAGCTGAGTGAGAATTTAGTTGCTGTAGGTTGGAGACCTCTCAACTGCATGCCTCTAAAATATTCAGATATAAACAGAATTGTAACTATAAAGATANCTTCAGGCATACAATGTCCCCACCCACAATATTTANATAAATCNTTTGACTCCCCAGCAAGAGGAAAAACAATTCTTTCAAGCTTAGACGGCAATGCACCGAAGATAAGATGGGTTGTGGTTTTCAAAGAAAAGAACATTAAGATCAGCGAGGATGTTACNTTAAATGAGAACTTTTTCTGGAAAATACATAGGCTCGGTTCAAAAGAGGGAAGAGTTGCGGTTGTTGATGTTGAAAAGAAAGATGTAAAAATGAAAAGAGGGGTTGTAACCACGAACTACAGTTTCCCAGTTGATGTTGGGGTAAGAGAAATAGACAAATCGGGAAAGTGGGAGTTTGAAGTCTATATAAATCCGTTCAGAGTGAAATACACAACAGATGCAAACCCACTTGTAAATTACCTTTCTGGAAAAAACGCAATACCATTCAGAATACCGATTCTCAGACACTTAGAGTTCCCTGACTATACCGTTGAGGTGCAGGGAGAGTATACTGCNTACGCTCTCGATGGTGAGGTGGTGATTGGTAGATGGTTAAGGTAAACTTAGACTTACCACCCGACACGACATTTTTGAGCGAGGTGCTTTACGAGGGTTTACTTTACTTAATAAATAGGGTGAGTGCTGAGATCAACTTCAAAGAGGTTCATTTCAATCCAGAATTTCTCTCTGGTGAATACAAAGAGCTTGATGATGGAAGAGTAGACAGGATTAGAATAACTATGGCTAGGGAATCGACAACATAAATGCGAGAATTTTTGAGAAAATTGGTTTGACAGACATAAAAAGCAGAAAAACATACAATGATCTTCTAAAACTACTGAAGGAGAATGCTGATAGAATTAATTCAAAAGAAAATATTGATTTATCCATAAAAATTGCTAAAAAAGATGTTTTAATGGATTTAAACGATAAAAAAGAAGGTATATCTGCTCCACAGCTTTTTAAGGTAGATAGATACACAGGACTTTCATCTCTTGATATGGACTACACTCCCCAACAACTAACACTCTACTTTTCAAAAGAGACCGCATTAATTGCTCTTCTCGGCATATATTCATCATATGTATCTTCTGCAAGACAGCAACAGCAGAATTATCATTACCTCCTTTTCTTCTCCCCCGACGAAATAGTGAAAATGCTTGCAGAAGGTAATCGAGACTTAATTGAATCTATGTTCATAGTGAAAGAAGAGGCTTCGAACGAGCTGAGAAGCATTATTGGAAAATATCCAATGAACGAGCTTATGATTATGGAGATCTCCATGAGTGTGAAGCTTCAAACATTGCTGAGTGAGCACAACCTCGATAAAATTTCACTCATACTGTTCAAAGTAGCTACCGAAGGGCATACCTACAAGATTTACGAGCAGATACCGATAACGGTTGTAACTGAGAGCCCATTTCGTAGAGCTATTAGAGGTTTCAGAGATCAAGAAAAATTTTTGAGTAATCTTGCTGAAGCTTTATCCCCAAATGGAGCTATACTCACAGCATTGTCAACACTGAACAAAAAGAACAAGTACGCTGAAGCTGATAACATCCTTAAAGCGGTTCAGAGTCTCTACAGATTTGTAATAATCGGTGATGTCCAAGGCTGGTTCGGATTCAACAGAGAGCTTATGAATGCCTATTCAAAGCTTGTCAACAGCTCAAAGCATACGGAGAGGAAAAGAGCGGAAAGATATAAGGGAATCTTAGCTAAGCTTGGATATGCTTAATGCAGTTCTTAATGCAGTTACCACCTACTTTTCCCTTCCCGGTGGAATAAAATGAGTCTGAGGGCATCATTCGACTATGTTATAAAAAAGTGGTTCGATGGGGTTAGCACCCGTCCCTTCTTGGAACACATAATCAGCGAACTGGAAAGAAACTGGAACTCCAGTGTTTTCGTGATTGAGGCACCAACAGGTTACGGAAAGTCAACCATATCTGCATCTCTCGCATATTTCTCCGAAAAGTACGAGTTCAAATGCATTCTATCATTCCCACTAAGAACTTTGCTCGAAGATCAGTTCTTTAAGTTCACATCACCAAAAAAAGAGATCATAGAAAAAAAGAAAATCGGTAAGAGATACATGCACAATCCGGAGTCAAGATACCTCATAAAACCTGTAACTTTCACAACAATCGACACCCTCTCCCTAACTCTATTCGGGATTCCACCAGAATACATCGATAAGGTCGTTGAAGAAAAAACTCTCGGACATTATTTATTCTCGTGGTCGTCTGTTGTTTTTTCCAATATTGTACTTGATGAAGTTCATCTCCTAACGGATACGACTAAATCCCTTAGTTTTTTGATGGCATTGATGGGGATAACCAAGAAATTTGATCAAAAACTGATACTAATGTCTGCAACGATTCCTAAGTCGCTAAAACAAATTATCCGCAAATACCACCCTAAAACAGTCTTTATAGATTTCAAACCTGAATTAGATTCGAATTTCTGCAAAAAGAGACTTAAGAAATCGTACAAATTCAGCATTGATGGCATAACAAAGGATGAGAAATTCACCAGGATAAGGGACTGGATTCTGAAAAGCGAATTCAGAAGAGTGATAGTGGTTTTCAATACTGTTAAGGAAGCTATGGAATTCTACGACCTAATAAAAGACATAATCAACATTTTCGATGGAAACATCTTGTTGATACACTCAAGATTTACCGAAAAGGATAGAGAAAAGAAGAATGAAGTTCTTCAAAAGATAAAAAATGCCGACAGATACCTCATCATATCCACACAAGTTATCGAAGCGGGAGTTGATATTTCCTCAAATCTTTTCATAACAGACATTGCTCCCGCAAACTCCCTGATCCAGAGACTTGGAAGGTTTCTGAGATACGATGACGAAAATGAGGGAGAGATAATTATCTGGTTCGAAACTGATGGTGAGAAGTTGATACAGAAAAACAGCTACTACAAAGTTTATGATCTTCAGCTCACGGAACGGACATTGAAATGGTTGATTCGACATGGAAATAAAACAAACTTCCATCTACCACATGGAGGGAAGTGTATTGGTTACAAAGAACTAATAGACAATGTTTATTCTGAAGATGACTTCAAAGTCGATGGAGAAACCATCAAAAAATTTGATGGAATATTTCTACACCTTGAAAATGCCTCCAAGATCGCGGTAAAGAGATTTTTTGAAATGGAAGGTAGCTTTGTCAGAGAAGGAATTCAGATCCCAGTTGTTACAGAGGACTTCGTTAATGTTAATCCAGATCACCTCTCTATCAAAGAAAGTGTTGTACCTGTATCCATCAAAGCTTTTATCAGGAGAGACGTCTTGGGTGTCTTGAAAAAAGAAAATGGAAAGATTGAATTCGTTAGAAAAGAGTACGATAGTTGGTTGAAGAATTTACTTGAATCCCCAAGAATTACCCCTGCTAAGCTTCTTGAATACATTTTCAAAAGAGATGTTATTGCCTTCGTGATAAAAGCTAAATACGACTCTACAACTGGATTGAGGTCTGATATCGATGAGTGAAGCCTATGCTTATCTCTACGGTGACAGAAAGCAAACTCTCAGAGAGCACATATATTCGTGCCTTGAAGCACTCGATAAAATCAAAAGCAGTAAAATATGGAACCTCGTGAAAAAGTTATGCGGTAGTTCCGCTGAACGCTATATTAAAATCGCCGTAATATTTCATGATTCAGGAAAAATACTCTATCAAAAGAATTTCAAAACTAAAAATGATGTGAAGTATCTCAGCTTTTACGGTCACGAAATTTATTCAACATATTTCATCAGTGAATTTTTAAACGCAAAAAGGAGAGCCATTGAAAATGTAAAACAACTCGATGTGCTCAGATTATTTAAGCTGGCTGTTATAGCATCGGTTTTGTATCACCACCATGCGATGGGGGTGAGAGACAGGATTAAGAGGTTGAGTAAAATTAGTTACGAGAATGTTTTTGTCAAAGAGTTCGACAAACTCATTGAAGATTTATTGGAAAATCCAATCTTCCTCTCAGACATACTGAAAAATAAATCTGAAGGTCATTTGAGTCCAAACAATGTATCAAATGTAGTTTCCGATCTAAATAGAGAAATATGGATAGAATTNGTTAAAAGTAAAAAATTCAGAAAGACNATGCTACTTTTTACGAATATTCTACTCATAGCCGACTATATGGGTTCTCAAGATAGAGACGGAACAAAGACGGAGTTTGCAAAAGTTCTGGACGAATTTCTGGAACTATATTCCACATCTACACATCCTGCACCATAACAAACAACCTCACCATGGTGTGCAAAAACAACAAACCAAGAATGGTTAAACCAAAAAATCTGCCAA
>MTMT01000031.1 GCA_002010195.1 Archaeoglobus sp. JdFR-32 | reverse complement strand
AAAGTTAATATACTATATAGAATTTCTCAGGGAGTTGAACACCAACTATTCGTGCTTACAATGGTAGCGGTGATGATACTGGTGGGCGTGTTCCCGAGCCCTGAGGGTTTGTGTGCGGAAACTCGAGACCACCAATCCTGAGGGCGGTCCAACTTTAATTTTTAATCCAAAAAAATTAATAATTATTTTTTATAATCATGCAAATCTTAATAGCTATTTATACTATCGATTTTACTGGCGAATATAAACGATAAATTACGAAAAACTTATAACCGAATTTAAAAACCTTTCTAAGGGTGAAAACATGGGTGATATATCGGATTATTTAGTTCCAGAAGATACTTGGCCTGATGTAATTATACCTGATGAGGTAAAAGCATACATTGGCGACAGAAAGGAACTGAATCTTGCAGAAGAGATACTNGACAGGAATATCGAGAAAGGTAGGGATAGGAAGGTCGCAATATACTTCATGGACAGAAGGGTCACATACCGAGACCTATACAGACTAAGCAACAAGGTCGCAAACTTCCTAACATCAATCGGAATAGAGAAGTACGACAGAGTTGGGTTCAGAATGAGAAACATGCCGGAAGCTATAGCGGTAAACTTCGGTATAATGAAAGCGGGTGCCATCCCTGTTCCGCTGAATCCAATGTGGGCGAAGAAAGAGATAGTTCATGTCTCAAATAATGCGGAGATGAGAGCCATATTCGTAAGCGGAGATGAGAAGACGTTCAATGCTGTTAAGGAGTCTGTGAGTGAGCTGGAAACCGTGAAAAATGTGATAGTCACAGATCAGGATGAACTCGAAGATCCGTTTGTATCTTTCAATGAAGTTTACAGTCAGAGCGCAAAATTCGATCCAGTTCCTCTCGAGCTTAACAAACCCGCTGTTGTTCTATATACNTCTGGAACAACAGGATTACCGAAGGGTTGTGTCCACTTCGTTGAAAATGTTCTCGCGTCGGTTTACTTGGTCGGCAAGTATGTCTGGAAGCTTACGGAAGATGATGTAGTTGGTGGTCCCGCTCCGGTTAGCTTCGCTATGGGATATGGAAATGGTTGCCTTATCCCGTACTTCCATGGTTCCGCAACAAGTATTTGGCCCGGATTCAGTGTAGAGAACTTCTTCAAGTTCGTAGAAGAGCACGGCATAACGGTATTCTCCTCTCTACCAACAGCATACAGGCTGATTCTGGTCAATCCAAATCTCGACGACTACATGAAGAAATACGACATTTCAAGCTTAAGGCTGTGCACAGGTGGAGGAGAGGCACTTGGTGCAGAAACAGCCATAAAATGGAAGGAGAAGTTTGGAATGGACATCTATGAGTCACTCGGTGCAACAGAGATGGTTCACATCTGCGTTTCAAACACCTGTGCCCCGCAACCGGTTGCAGGAAGCATTGGTTGGCCAGTACCAGGATACATAGCAAGAATAATCGATCCAGAAACGAAAGAAGAGTGTAAACCCGGAGAAGTCGGTAACCTCTACATAAAGGGACCCACGGGAATCAGGTACTGGAACCACCCAACAAGACCTCTCGATGAGAAACAAAAGAAGAGTGTCATCGATGGATGGAATGTCCTAGGAGATTTTGTGAGAAAGGACGAGAACGGCTACATATACTTCGTCTCAAGAGACGATGACCTGATAAAATCAAGCGGATACAGAATTGGTCCAGATGAAATCGAGCAACCCCTGAATCAACATCCTGCAGTTCTCGAGTGTGCGGTTATCGGGGTGCCTGACCCAGAAGGAGTGAGGGGTCAGATAGTCAAAGCGGTCATCAGGTTAAAAGAAGGTTACGAGCCGTCTGAAGAGCTGAAGAAAGATATCCTAGCATTTCTTGAGAAGCACATAGCCAAATACAAACTACCAAGAGCAATAGAGTTCAGAACAGAACCTCTACCAAGAACCGCTACAGGAAAACTGTTGAGGAGATTCCTGAAGGAGGAGTAACTTTTTATATATTTTTTATATTAATAAATACACAACACATTCCAACTATATCAAATTTTTGCCAATTCTTCGATAATAGCTAAGCATGATTCCGTCGCTATTATCGGAGAGCTACCGCCTCCTAAAACAACCACAAGCTTCCCCTCACAAGTGTTTTCTGCAAGATTCTTCAGTATTTTACTGATTTCTATAAACTCTCTCACACTCAAACCGATGTCACCATAATCTCCCTCGTGTGTATCATGTCCGAAGTACCAGTAAATCAGATCGGGTTTGAAGTCTGCNACGAGNGTTTCAAAATTTCTCACGAGGGCTAAGTACTGTTCGGGGGTTTTTCCAATGTAGCTCACATCCACCTTCAATCCATCCTCGGAAATGTAGTCGGAAGAGCATATACAATAGTGCAGAACGCTATCGTCACCCATGACTAGCTCCCTCGTCCCATCTCCGTGATGAGCGTCGGTGTCTATGATTGCAACCTTAAAATCATCGAATTTTTCCCTCAGATTTGTTATTGCAAGAACAACATCATTAAAACAGCAGAATCCCCAGAAATTCCTTTTTCCAGCATGATGTCCTCCTGCACCTATGAAACAGAAAGCGTTTTTTAGTTCACCCGTATAGACTTTCTCCGTAGCGGTCACTACTCCACCCGCAGAATGCCATGCGGTTGAACACAACCTGTCTTCCTTCACACCTTCAAGAAGCTCAGGAGTGTGAACCTTTAAAATCAATCTCTCATCTACAGGTTCGGACTCAAAAATCTTTACATTATCGTATTTTTTAAGTAGAACATCGAAGGCTTTTGGAAATTCTTTCAGCCTCGTGCCAATAGTCAGGTAACTTTTCCTGCTAAAACTCTCATGATAGAAAACACCCGTGATTTTCGACTCAGACATCATGAAACTTTTAGAATTCTACAATATTTAACTTTACTCCTTTTGTTCTGATTTTAATGTATTTTTAATAAATCCCTGTTTGTAAATCGCTTAAAATATAATTTTTGATGAGTAATTGATAAAATGCACTCAGAAATCCACTGAATCCAAATAGAAAAACATTTAAATTTGGATTTATTAAAGATACTGAAAAATAATTAAGTTTGGGTGGTTGAATGAGTAGCCATGAAAAAGATTTGGATAGTTTGCCGTACACAGAGTTCATTCGAGAGATAATGAATCCTGAAGAGATATTCGAGAAACCAGAGCCTTTAAAAGGGATTAGAGTTCTCGATATCGGCACATTGATTTTCGGTCCCATGGTCGCAACATATCTCGCAGAGTTCGGGGCAGAGGTTATCCATGTGGAGATGCCCGGAAGAGGAGACACGATGCGTCCCTTAGCTCCTTTTGCAGACTTCTATAAGAACCTCTCCGGTGGTTTTGAGGCAACAAACAACAGCAAATACCATATTGCCATCGATATGAGGACTCCAGAAGGAAAGGAGCTTATATACAAACTCGCTAAGAGGAGCGATGTTGTAGTCGAGAACTACCGCCCCGGAACAACAGATAGGTGGGGAATAGGATATAGACAACTTTCGAAAATAAATCCAAGACTTGTTTATATCAGCATGTCCGGGTTCGGACAGTGGGGACCCTTTACATTCAGACCGAGCTACGATGCTGTTGCACAGGCAACATCAGGATTGATTGAATCCACAGGTTTTCCTGATGGATTGCCTCTAAAAGCGGGTGCATGGGTTGGTGATTATTATGGCGCCTTGATGGGTGCATTTGCTGTCCTTATTGCTCTCTACTGGAGAGAGAAAACGGGAAAAGGACAGTATATCGATCATCCTCAGGCAGAAAACCTCATGAGAAACATGGATTGGACATGGATATACATCGGCTTAACAGGCAAGAACAGAGAGAGGTTCGGAAACAAAGATGTTGCGGTTGTTCCCTCAGATATCGTAAGGTGCAAGGATGGATTCGTGGCAATAGCAGCATTTAAGGAGAATGAGTTTAGAGGCTTGTGTGAGGCAATGGAGAGAATGGANCTGTTTGAAAAATATGCGGATATCGAGGAGAGACTAAAAGAGGAGAATCAGGATGTTATTTACAAAGCCTTACACGAGTGGGCTAAGGAGAAAACCGTGAAAGAACTCGAGGAGTTGGGAGAGAAGTTCGGATTTGCGTCGAATAAGGTTTACAGCTCAGAAGATCAATACAATGACGAGCACTGGAAGGCAAGAAAGTCGATATGGATTTACGATGACCCAATTTTCGGTACACTTGCGGAGGTTGCCCCGGTTCCGAAGCTGAGTGAATCTCCCGGAAGAATCAAATGGACCGCAAGACCCACGGGAATCGACAACGAGCATATCTTCATAAGACTGCTTGGTCTTACCAAAGAGGAGGTTGACGAACTGTACGAAAAGGGTGTGNTTGGCAAGTGGGACAAAAATGTGTTCTTTTCATGTCCGCCTCCAGACTGGGACGGGAAGTCCGGGTTGTTTTACCCATGAGGTGATATCATGAATGGCGAACTCGAGGAAATGAGCCCAATCTCCTATGAGGACATTCCATGGAGTGATTGGGCTAAGGAAAATTGTGACCCCTTCAAGGCATCGGAAAAGCCGGAAGCACTTGACGATGTCGTGGTTCTGGATTTGAGTTACGGTAGTTTTGCCGGATTGTACGCATCATCTCTCCTTGCAGAATATGGAGCAAAGGTAATAAGAATTGAACCTCCGGGAGGAGACATCGCAAGAAAAATGACGCCTTTTGGATTGAAAATCAAGGATACAGGGCTTGCATACATAGTTGAAGGGAGAAATAAATACCATGTAACCCTCAATCTGGAGACAGAAGAGGGTAGAGAGATTCTTAAAAAACTGGTTGTAAAGGCTGATGTTCTAATCGAGACTTTCGGTCCCGGATATATGGATTCGCTCGGGGTGGGATACAGACAACTCAGAAAAATAAATCCGGGGTTGATTTACTGTGCAATCTCCCCCTACGGACACTTTGGTCCAAAGGCAAGCTCAAAGAAACCAGATTACGATGTTGTGAATCAGGCGATGAGCGGAATGACTTGGACTACCGGTATTCCCGAGGAGTACACGGAGTTCCCAGAACACACGAGGGTGCCAACAAAGCTCGGTGCATGGATGGGATGGTACATAGGTGGCGGTTTCGCAGCCTTCGGAATAATGGCAGCATTAATATTCAAGAGATCCACGGGAAANGGACAGTTTATCGATGTCGTTCCTGCAGAGGCTCAGGCAAAGACGAATAACTACTACATCCAGTACTACCACACAAAGAGGAGAGTCGTGGGGAGGATAGCAAACTTCGATCCTGCGGTTTTCGTTTACACACTCGTAAGAGCAAAGGATGGTATGGCTTTCATGGCCGGATTTAGCGATGTAAACTTCTACGCACTTACCACCATAATTAACAGACCGGATTTGAGAGAGAGATATCCGACGATTAAAGAGAGGTTAACTCCCGAAACATGGCCAGAGTGTCTTGCTGAGATCGAAAAATGGAGCAAGCAGAAGACAGTTAAGGAGATCATACAAGCAACTCTCGATTACACTGGAGACGGAACATGTGTTGCTGGAGAAGTTCTAAAGCCCGCAGAAACATTTAAAGAGGAGAATTGGTGGCTTAGAGGGGGTTTAAGGAGAATTAACGATCCCAACTACGGAGAAGTTACTGTGCAAGGAGTTGTTGCTAAATTCGAAAAAACTCCCGGAAGAATAAAGTGGATTTGCAGACCTGTCGGTGCAGATAACGAAATGGTGTACTCTGAGTTCCTCGGAATGAAAAAGAGTGAACTTGAAGAACTTAAAAACAGAAACATAATCTAATTTTTTATTTTAATAATTTTATTTAAAAATAAATAAAAAGAAGATTACTCTACCTTCCTGAAGCTCTCCGATTTTGCCCCGCAAACGGGACATCTCTCCGGCACTTCTCCCTCAACGGTAAAGCCACAAACTCCGCATATGTACAGATCACCAATTTCAACATCTTTCCCTTCCTCAACAGCCTTTATGGCCTTCTCATACAAACCAGCATGCACCTTTTCCGCTTCTATTGCCCACTTAAATGTCCTCTCCGCCTTCTTGTTTCCTTCTTTTTCAGCTTCCTCAATGAACTTGGGGTACATTTCCACTTTCTCGTAGGTTTCTCCCTCCAATGCAGTTTTGAGATTTTCGAGAGTGTCTTTTATACCATCCATAGCCTTTAAATGATTGATTGCATGAATTGTCTCAGATTCCGCAGCTGTCCTAAATATTCTTGCAACATTCTTAAATCCATCCTTTTCCGCTTTTTCCGCAAATGCGAGGTACTTTCTATTCGCCATACTTTCTCCCGCAAACGCATTTTGAAGGTTTTCATCCGTCGCCATAATATCACCTGATAAATTATAGAACCTAATAGTATAAAAAATTTACTGTTGGTTTAAAATTAAAAACAAGAAAGTTAAAAAATTTGAAAATTAACGAATTATAATGAATATCCTAAGCTCAGCACTCCAGAGAATAGTCTGAACACAAGCTATCTTGAAAGTGATGCAATCAGCTCAGCAATCAGCTTTGCGGAAAGGGACTGGGTTACCTTATTAATGTCCGGAACAACCTCCACGATATCGAAGCCTACCAGCCTATCGGAAACCTCACTTATAAACTCGAGAAAATGGAAAGGGTGAATTCCAAAAGGTTCTGGGGTTGAAACCCCCGGAGCGAATGATGGATCAAATGCATCCATATCAAGCGAGAGGTAAATTCTATCGTAGCTTTCCAGCTCCTTCAAGACATTTCTCAACCCGCTATCGTATACCTCCCACGAATAATAGAATTTTATGCCACTTTTTTCGGCAAATCTCCTTTCTTCCAGTGTTCCCGATCTCACACCCACCTGAAACAACCCGGTAATTTCACCGTTCTCGAGTTTATCATACACCCTTCTAACAGTACAAGCATGGTTTAGTTCACTTCCATCGAATCTATCCCTCAGATCAAAATGTGCATCAAAAACAACATAGCAAATGTCCNTCAAATCTTTCACACAGAAGTAGCTTACAGTATGTTCACCACCTATGGCTATCGGAAAAAAATCCTTCTTTTCGAGAAACTCGGAAACCCTACGCATTATTTCGTAGGCATTCCCATCTACATTAATATTTCCAGCATCATGTATCCTCACCAAGCTCAGATCACGGTCAAAGTATATGGAATAGCTTTCAATATTCCAGCTTGCTTCCCTGATGGCGTTTGGAGCAAATCTCGAGCCGGGTTTAAACGATTGCGTTGCATCGTAGGGAATACCGAATATCACATACTCTGCAGAATCTAAATCTGAATTGGATAAAGAAAAATATGAATCTATGTGCATGCTTACTTTTACTTCTCAGCAATCTTCCTCTTGCCCATGGATTCGATATAGATTATCTCATTGCCNGGTGTTACCTTGTCTGCCAGCTCAGACGGGACCGAGATTTCGAATGTTTCGTAAGTTTCGAGATCCATTAGCTGAGCAACCTCTCCCACAACACTTATAACCTGTGCTCTCTTCCTCTCCACGATGGGTATGTAGATTTTCGCTGTTACCGGCTGAACTATGCTTCTTTTCTGCTTATCAAAAATCCCCATCGCATCAATTCTCGCCTTTGCAGATCCATGCTTACCGGGTTTGCTTATAGATATNCTCAATATTTCACACGGTTCATCATCAATAACGACATATCCTCCTTCTTTTAACTGCCTGACTTCTGCCTGAGTCTTCATAATCGTGCCTCCTCTTTCTGCCTATGCGGAATTCAATTTAAATTTTTCCTTTCTCTTTCCCACCCTTCCTCAAGCGAAAAGTTTATATTCATTTCGTAGGTTTATTCCCGTATGGAAAGATTTATCTTTGGTGATGGACTTTGGCATACACCACAGGTTAAGTAAGAACATAATGAGATGCAAGAATAACGCAGTGATAGCAGAGATAAAAACCTATTCTCCCATCTATGGAGATTTGCTAAGAGATAGAGACATATTTCAGATTTTAAGAGATTATGAGTCCGCAGGAGCAGTGGGAATCTCATACATAACCGCGAAGGAGTTCAGAGGAGATACCAACACATTCAAAAGAATCTGCAAAGAGAGCGTCCTACCAGTTTTACGAAAGGATTTCATCAAAGACAAAAGAGAGATCGAAGACACAGCCAATGCGGATGCAAGTTCGATCTTGATTATCCCCAGAATACTAAAGGAGAATACCCCGGAGTTCGTTGATTTTGCCATAGAACAGGGAATCGATCCACTCGTGGAGGTGCATACCGCTGAGGATGTAGCAATAGCAAATCAAACAAAAGCGGTAATGGTGGGGATAAACAACAGAGATATATTCAAACTCGAAAAGGATGGAGGAAGTGTAGAGGTAACGGAAAAGATTGCACCCCTTATAAAATCGAAAATAAAAGTTAGCGAAAGTGGTATTCAGACAGTAGAACAACTAAAAAGAGCCTTGAGATTTGCTGATGCAGTTCTCATAGGAACAGCATTCATGATGTCACCTAAGCCAAGAGAGATCGTCAAGCTCTTTGTGGAGGAGGGAAGATGCTAAATAAGCTCATAGAAAAAAGAAACCTCAGCTTTGAGGAGGCATACAACGTATTCAACGAGATTCTGAACGGATCACCAGTTAGAGTCTCTGCATACCTCACCGCAATTCAGCTGAAGGGGTTTACAGCAGAAGAGCTTGCGGGATTTGCCAAAGCCATGAGAGATAGGGCGGTAAAGGTGGATTTCGGAAAGGTGCACGACACATGCGGTACAGGCGGAGATAACAGCAATACTATAAATGTTAGCACTGCATCAGCAATAGTCTCCTCATGTGTGACGAGGATTGCAAAACACGGGAATGTGTCCGTTACATCCAAAAGTGGGTCTGCTAACCTTCTTTCCGCACTCGGGATAAGGTACAAGCTAAGAGTGAGTGAAGCGGAAAGACTGATTAAAAAAACTGGATTTACATTTCTCTTCGCACCTATGTACCATCCTCATCTACGCAGAATAATGCCTGTAAGAAAGGAACTCGGAATTAAAACAATATTCAATGTTCTCGGACCCCTATGCAACCCTTCAAACCCGGAAAGTCAGATAATAGGAGTGTACTCAAAAGAGTTACTGGAAAAGGTCGCATTTGCGTTAATGCTACTCAACGNTGAGGGAGTGATTGTTTTCGGAAACGGACTGGATGAAGTAAACCCCTCCAAACCTACATTGGTGGCAGAGGTAAATAAGGGTGGAATAGAGACCTACAAAATAACCCCAGAAGACTTTGGATTGAAAGAGAGCAAAGTGATCCCATGTAAAAGTCCAGAAGAGAGTGCAAAAAGAATCTTGGGTGTTTTCAAGGGAGAAGGTACTGTGGAAGACAGAAACTTCATACTCGTAAACTCCGCTATGTTACTGTATTCCGCCAATTTTGGAGATTTTATGGAGTGCAGAGAGATCGCTGAGGAGATACTTGAGATTAGAGCCATGAAAAAACTGGAGGAGATTAAAAATGCTGTTTCAAAGGCTTGAGTATGTAGAGCCTATAAAGCTCTATGCATTCCTGAGGGAGGNCAGCAGATATCCTTTCATCTTAGAATCCTGTGAGAGAAATGAGAAAAATGCAAGATACACCTACATATCAGCAAATCCAAAGCACATATTCAGAATAGACGGGAAAGGGACATGGATAGACAANGAGAGAGTAAACAANGANACCAATCCTTTTAGATCTCTAAAAAGATTATTTAGCATTAACAGAGGTGGAGAGAGATTCGTGGGCGGTCTTGTGGGATTCGTCGCCTACGATTCCGTTCACAACTACATCGGTGGAGATATAATCGAGCCTTCAGTGTTTGCTCACTACGACGAGGTTTTCATCTACGACAACCTCTACCACACCCTCTACTTCACGGGAGACAAAAAGGAGGGNGAGAGAATAGTTTCATCCGCAAAAAGAATTGATATAGATAACAGACCGGGTGATTCGAAGATCATTTCATGTGATGCGGATAAAGAGGCATTTATAGACATGGTTGAGAGAGCGAAGGAGCACATATTCGAGGGTGACGCTTTTCAAATAGTAATCTCAAGGGAATATAGAATAAAAAGTGAGTTAAGTCCATTTCAAGCATATATAAACCTAAGGCGAATAAACCCGAGCCCGTACATGTTTCTACTGGAATTCGACAAAGTTATTGTCGGTTCATCCCCGGAAACGATGGCGAGTGTTATCGGGAACATTCTCAGAATAAACCCAATTGCAGGAACGATAAAGAGAGGGAAAAACGAACACGAAGATCATGAGCTTGCTAAGGAGTTGCTAAGCGACGAGAAAGAAAGAGCAGAGCATGTGATGCTGGTTGATTTAGCTAGAAATGATGTTAGAAAGGTGTCCATACCGGGAAGTGTGACCATCACAAGGTTTTTCGAGGTCAACAAGTACAGCCATATCCAGCACATAGAAAGCGAAGTTATGGGTGTAATACACCCAGATTACAACTCGTTCGATGCGATAGAGGCTTCTTTTCCAGCAGGGACCCTAACAGGTGCTCCAAAGATACGAGCTATAGAGATAATAAGAGAGATCGAAAGATCGAGAAGAATGATATACGGTGGATGCGTGGGCTATTTTTCCCTTAACGGATGGGCAGATATGGCAATTGCAATAAGGATGATCGAAATAGATGATTTTTGGAGGGTTAGAGCGGGTGCAGGTATAGTTGCAGACTCCAAACCAGAGAAAGAGTTTAAAGAGACTGAGAGGAAGATGTTAGCGGTTATGAAATCTTTAAACTTATCGAATTTGGAGGGAGAGCATGATANTNGTAGTTGATAATCGCGATTCCTTTGTATGGAATCTCGCAGAATTCTGTTCAATGTTCGATGAAGTCAGGGTTGTTAAAAACTCGTGTACTCCAAGCGAGATAAGAAAACTAAACCCAGATGGAATAATAATCTCCCCCGGACCGGGGAAACCAGAAAGAAGGCGTGATGTGGGATATTCACACGAGATAATTCTGAGTGCTGAGGTCCCGATTCTCGGAGTTTGTCTCGGACACCAGATAATAGCCTATGTTTTCGGGGGAAGAGTAGAGAGAATCACCCCCGTTCACGGAAAATACAGCCTGATAAAACACGACAAAAAAGGGATCTTCAAAGAAGTGCTCAATCCAATAAGAGGTGGAAGATACCACTCCTTGGCGGTAACCGAACTGCCAAGAGGATTCAAAATCTCGGCAAAAAGTGATGACGGAACAATTATGGGAATAAGAAGCAAAAAAGACCCAATAGAGGGTGTACAATTCCATCCAGAAAGTGTTCTAACGGAATACCAAAAAAAAGAGGGATTAAAGATGATTAAAAATTTTGTGGAGATGTGTAAATGACCCGAATCAAGATTTGCGGAATAAAAGGNTTGAACATACTGAGGATCGTTGAGAAATGGGCAGATGAGACCGGCATTGTTCTGGATTCAGACTCCAAGAGATTTGTAAGCTACAAAAGAGCAAAAATGCTAATTTCAGAGTCGAAAATTCCGATTTTTATCGTATCAAAATCGAAAGAGTTCAAGAGTTGGGAAGAAATCATCAAGAGAACCTCCGCAACCCACATTCAGCTTCATTCGAACATAAAAAGCAAAATCGTCGATAAAATAAAAACTGAATTTGATGTTTTCATTTCAAAAACATTCTTTATCCCGGAAAACTGCACAAATCCAGTTAAAACCGCAGAAAAAATTGAAAACGACATTTTAGAATACGAAGTGGACAGAATCTTGCTCGATACGGGATATGGTAGTGGAAAGATCCATGATTTAAGGGTAAGCAGAATACTTTCACGGAAATTCGATGTTACAATTGGAGGAGGAATAAATGTACAGAATGTCAGAGAGATAATAGACTTCGTNGAGCCCTCAGGTGTGGATGTGTCGAGCGGAGTGGAATACAAGGGACGGAAGAACCCGAACCTCATAATGAGGCTATGCGAAGAGATCAGAAATATAAAAAGGTGATTCAATGAAATTTGGCGAATACGGAGGAAGATTCGTTCCAGAAGTCCTCATACCCCCGTTAGAAGAGCTTGAAAGAGAATACAACTCCTTAAAAAACGATGAGAGATTTAAAAATGAACTTAACAAACACCTCAAGAACTATGCAGGCAGACCAACCCCCCTATACTTCGCAAAAAACATGAGTAGGAAATACGGTGTGAAGATCTACCTCAAAAGAGAGGATCTACTGCATGGTGGGGCACATAAAATCAACAACACAATTGGTCAGGCTTTACTTGCCAAATTCATGGGTAAAAAAAGAATAATAGCAGAGACAGGAGCAGGACAGCATGGAGTTGCCACAGCAATGGTAGGAGCTCTTTTTGATTTAAAAACAGACATATATATGGGGCTACAGGATATCGAGAGGCAGAAACAAAATGTTTTCAGGATGAAGTTGCTCGGAGCGAACGTAATTCCAGTAAATGGTGGAACCAAAACGCTGAAGGATGCTATAAACGAGGCTTTGAGNGATTGGGTTAGTAGCTTTGAGTACACACACTACCTGATCGGTTCTGTTGTCGGTCCTCATCCATTTCCGACGATTGTCAGAGATTTTCAATCAATCATCGGAAAGGAGGTTAAGATACAGATCTTAGAGGCTGAAGGAGCACTTCCAACCGCTGTTATTGCGTGTGTTGGAGGTGGTAGCAATGCAATGGGCATATTCCACCCCTTAGTGGGCGATGATGTCAGATTGATAGGTGTTGAAGCTGGTGGCAAAGGAATTGAGTCCGGAGAGCACTCAGCATCACTGTGTGCAGGAAGAAAAGGAGTGTTGCACGGGATGCTGAGCTATTTTCTCCAGACAGATGACGGGCAGATCTTGGACACTCACAGCATTTCAGCCGGGCTCGACTACCCGGGTGTTGGACCGGAGCACGCATATCTCAGAGAGAGTGGAATAGCGGAATATGTAACGGTAACGGATAGTGAAGCACTAAATGCGTTTAAAGAGCTATGCAAACTCGAGGGAATCATTCCCGCTTTGGAATCTTCCCATGCCTTAGCGTATGCATTGGAGATATCCAAGGAGATGGAAAAAGACGATGTAATTGTTGTAAATCTCTCAGGAAGAGGAGATAAGGATATCGAGATAGTGATGAGGTGGTACAAATGAAGCTTAACGAGTCGCTGATAACCTTTATAACCGCCGGGTATCCAAACAGGGAGAGAAACTTGGATTTGCTCCTAACAATGAGTGAGTTCTCCGATATGATCGAGCTTGGTATACCTTTTAGTGACCCTATCGCAGATGGAAAGATAATTCAAAGAGCGAATGTTAAAGCACTCTCATCCGGGTTCAGAGTGGCAGATATCTTCGGAATTGCAAAAAAGCTCAGGAGACACACATCCATCCCACTCATGATCATGACATACTACAACCCGATATTCTCCTTCGGTCTGAGAGAGTTTCTCGAGAATGCAACCGCATCCGAAATAGACGGAATGATAGTGGTTGATCTACCGCCGGAGGAGGCTGGAGAATACATAGAGACATCAAGGAGCTTAGGATTGAAAACGATCTTTCTCTGTGCTCCAAATACCTCTAAGGACAGGCTAAGGATGATTGACGAGATTGCTGAGTTCATATACTTGGTCTCAACTTACGGCGTAACCGGGACAAGAGAGAACATCAGCAATTTAGCTTTTGACGCCTTGAAAAGAATTAAGGCAATATGCAAAAAAAAGGTGGCGGTCGGTTTCGGGATCTCAAATGGTAAACACGTCAGAGAGCTGATAAGAAGGGGTGCAGACGGTGTTGTTGTTGGAAGTGCTCTAATAAAAACGATCGAAGAAGGCAGAAGTTTAAGAGAGAAGTTGAAAGACCTGCGATCAGGATTGGATGCGTGCGAACGGTAGGATGTCAGGATGTACACGCTATGGGGTGTGCAAAAGTAAAAATTGAGAATGCCCCAGCTGAATCTAATCATATTTATCCTGAAAAATCAATTAACCCCAAAAAATTTTTATTTACAGACAAATTCAGATTACTATGGATTTTCTCGAAGTGATTTACAATCCAGATGAGTTGTTCGGAAGACTGAGGGAAAAGGAGTTCGGTTTTAAAATACCCTTAATATTAGTCGGAATTGCAATGACTGTCTCCGTAATTATCAGCTATGCAATTGCAGATCCCTATGCAAAAGCAGTTGTGGATGCGCTATCTCAGAGCACCCCAATGTCAAAAGAAGAGAGCGAGATGATGTACACAATAACCTACTATTCGATACTCGCAACACCCGCAATCATAATCCCGATTTCATGGATTGTTATTTCCGGAATATTTCAGGTCATTTCATACTTCTTCGATGGGAAAGGCAATTTTACCACAACTCTAAAGTTCACATCCTTCGGTTATGTTCCAACGATTGTCCTCTCTCCGATAAACTACCTAATATCACTCGAAACNGCAAAGTTCATATCCGTGCAAGGATTCAACAGCCTTACCACTGGAGTTGGATTCGAGCAAACCGCGATATCGATCTTCACCTTGATGTGGCAAATCACCATATGGACATTCGCGATAAAACACGCAAGGGAGATTTCCACCTCAAGAGCGTTCATCACAGCCGTTATACCCGGAGGAATTCTGATAGCTATGAGCCTGCTATCCATAGTGTCCACGGGATTCGTAAAAACTGGCTAAGGGATGATTCGCCCATTCTATACAATTCAAATTAAGAAAGCTAAGAAAGCAATACCAAAATATTTTTAATCAGTTTCCATACATAGTCCAGCAGACAGAAAGTNTTGCTTCACTCCCCGTCCAAAAAGCCCCGTGGGGTAGCGGTCAATCCTGTCGGACTCTGGAGAGGTGCGGAGATTTATCTCCCACCTCGAGGAAATCCGACGACTCCGGTTCGAATCCGGACGGGGCTATAAACGATAAAGGTCAAATATTTGGGCTACACTTTATTTTTTATGGGGTTTCATAAGGGATGGGAGAGGCTAAATACTCAACTGAGGTTGCTTGATAAGTTACCTGAAGATAATAGAGTTATTTTGAAGGAGTTTTCGGAGTTTTTAATCTCAGAAGGGATATCTCCTCTAAGAATATTGAGATATGTTCAGATAATGAGGTTGGTTTCTGAATGGGTAGATGTTCCGTTAAAAGAATGGGATAAGAGTCAGATTTTAGATGTTCTTGTAAGGCTTGAAAAAAGTGATTATAAGGTAGGAACGAAAAATGAGTTTAGGAAGGCATTAAAACGATTTTTTAGGTGGTATAGAGGAGAAGATTGGGATGGTTTGAGGTTATTAAAAAGAGTGAAAGAGAATAATCGTATTCCAGAAGTTCTTACGGAAGAAGAGGTTTTTAGGATGATCGAGGTTGCAACTAATGAAAGAGATAAGGCAATGATTGCGGTATGGTACGAGGCTGGTTTGAGGGTTGCAGAGATTGCAACACTTAGGATAAAAGATGTGGAATGGCAAAAGGGAGATGAAATAAAGGCTAAAATTAAAGTGAGAGGTAAAACTGGAGAGAGGGTTATACCTCTTGTGGTTTCAGCACCATATCTTAAGCGATGGCTTGAGGTTCATCCATTTAAAGAGAATCTTGATGCAATTGTGTTTTGTAGTTTTGCTAAGATGAATTTTGGAGGGATGATTGATTATCAGCCCTTATTGAGGAAAATAAAATCTATTGCGAAGAAAGCAGGAATACATAAGAAAGTTTCGACTCATACATTGCGTCATTCAAGAGCAACTGTTTTGGCTAACTTTTTGACAGAAGCTCAGATGTGCCAATATTTTGGCTGGATTCAAGGGAGTAATATGCCCAAAGTGTATGTTCATTTATCGGGGAGAGATATTGATGATGCTATTGACAGAATATATGGTTTGAGAAAAGAGGAAGATAGTAAAGTTGTAAAACCGAGAGCATGCCCGAGATGTGGACATATAAATGCACCTACTGATAGATTTTGTGGCAGATGTGCGTTGATTTTAGATGAAGCTGAGAGGATTAGATTTGAGAGTGATGGATATGTTATTGAAACAATGATGGAGTTGTTAAGAGAGGATCCTGAAATATTCAACAAGGCAAAATTAATGATAGACTTCGCAAAGAAATTAAAGGAAGATTATGATTTGCTGAAATCATTTGTTGAGAGTGTTTAATTCTGTTGACTATTTAAATACTTGAAACCTATTTTATCTTTTCAGATGAGGCAGGAAGCGAAAGCAGAGCTTCTCATTATACTATTGGTTGCAACTGTGCTTGAACTCGTCTTAGATGCTTTGTTAGGGGAGGCTTTGAGGCAATATATTCCAATTCCNCAAGTAACGGGCTTTGGTGTAGTTGTTCTCCTGCTGATTGTGTTGTGGTGGAGAATAGAGAAAATGGAGATNTTTNTGGGAGGTAGGANTAAGATGGCAAGGAATGTGAAGCTTGTTAAGTTTGGTAGAGTGGGGATGGTTGAGATAGTGGCGTTAATAGCCTATTTTCTTGGAGCATTAGCGGAGTTCAACCTTGCAACTCTCGGAGAATCTCTGAGTTTCGTTAAAGATTTTGCATGGCTGATTTGCATCGGGGCAATTGTGGTTGTGTTTGGAGCAGACAAGANGAGAAAAATAAACATCACAGGGCTTGAAGGGCTGGCTTTGATAATTGCAATAGTGCTTCCGTTGGCTGGTGGAGGGTATCTTACTTCTCTTGGAGTTGATATCTCGAGCTATTTGGCAGATGCAACACAGAGTATGATTCTATTCTTGGTTTCAGTGGGTTCAGCGGTTGTTGTGGCAACTCAGGATTAACGGGGTGANCACATGAATAAAAAAGTGATGTCAGCGTTTCTTTTATTTACTTTAATCGGGCAAGTGGCAGCAATTCCGATTGCAGTGGTTTTGTTCGGCGTAGCTTTGACATCTGGGGCAGCTATCGGGTATTTCTTGGGAATAAGGCAGGATGAAGACTTACAAAAAGTATTGGATGATTTGAATCAGAGAGTGACAGAGTCAGAAATGACTAACGAGATTTCTTTACGAATGATGTTCGATGAAGTCTTTACGAATGATCAGAACACCATAGCACTCTATCAGGATTTATTGCAGTATTCACGGAATTACGTTTGGGCAAAGGCGAAGTATGAATACATAAAAACCTACAAAAACACTTCTAGCACTACCCAAGCAAAGGTAGCGGCAATTAATGCGGTAACGGAATACTACGACACCTTAGTTAGAAACATAATCAGCTATCACAACAAATCGATAACTTATTTAATGCACGGAATGCCGATCTACACGGGTTTATCAGTTAATAAGAAATACATAATTGCCAAAGGCGTTCCAGGTGGTTTTGATACCTATGGCAATAACATAGATGAGTTTAATACTACCATCGGAACGGTTAATTGCTTAGGAACGACTTACAGTATCCTCAAACCTTACGTGCATGGAAGAAACGGTTATTACAACCAATATCACTGGTATGTGCCGTCGGCAATCTTCTATTCAGATGAGCAAGACATAGTTAGCGACGATCAAGGTGTTAAAGTCTATGATTGGGCGCTTTACAACAATCTGTTAACTGCTATAGACTCAGAATATCAGACGCTTTCAGACAACGCAAACACTTTCTTTGATTCGATAGAACAAACAGTTTTGGAGCAAGCAGATGTAGATTCGTTGATTGATCCTTATATCTTGGCTTCAATGATGAACACGGATCTAAATACCACGGGTTACTATGGTTATGCTGCCGCAGAGTTAGCACTTGCCGGACTGCCTACAACGGGCTTAAATAAGACGGTAACTATTGATGTAAACGGAACGGTCTTAGAAGGCTTCCTATTCTCATCAAATGAAACAGTAACCTACGAAGTCAATAAAACATACGATCCGGCTTCTGACGTTGTTTATATCGCTGCAGACGACGGGCTTTATAAGATCACCGAGCCTTTCACAATAGTGAACATGACAAGCCATGATGGCAAACCCGTTCAGAATACAACGGTGATCAAGTATGTTTCCCACACCGATAACGTTTCGGCGATCTTAGATGATCTGCAGAAAGTTATCGATCTTTACAATGAATACCTAGAGATGCAAGCGATAGCAGGCGGTGGAGCTTCAGGCGGCGGCTTCATGGACTGGTGGAATGGCTTAGATATGACTGCAAAAATCGGTGTTATTGCTATCGGTGGCATAGCAGTCTATGCGATTCTAAGGAGGGATTAGATGGACATTGCAAAAACTATCAAAGTAATCTTCGATGATGGCAGAGAACAGACATTCAGCAAAGCAATAATCCACAAGGACAGCAGGTTGATAACAGTATTTGACGATAATGGTGAAACAGACTTAATATTGAACATAGACTACTTGAGAAGCATCAAAATACTGAAACAAAGAGAAACAACAATTAAAGTCTATTGAGAGCATGAATGCGTTAAAATTGACTTTTTTGGTTTTTTTGAATTTATTTATTCTAACCTGTTTATTTCTTGTTGTAGATGCTGAAAACATCAATTCTCAGGAGCTTGGAGCATTTCAGAAAAGCAAGGATTTCGTTTACTGGAGTAATCAAACAGAGAACTACTTTTCAAACACAGAGAGCAAGCTAACAATAGATAATCACGCTTATGTGGTTGATTATGATCTTTTTGAGGGATATGTAATAATTTACACTGATTTAACTGAACCTGTAACAATCGTTGATGTTTTTAGCGGAGAGTGGAAGAAAACAACAATAAAAAAAGGCTATAATCGCTTTAATTTTAGTGATGTCGGGGAATATGGAGGAATGCGTATAATCTCTATTGGCTCACCTTACGGCTTTGCATTGCTAAAACACAAAAAAGATATATTCGCCTTTGAAGATTACCCGATTTTGATTTTAAAATCAGAATTGGCTAAGTTTTCGTGGGAAAGGGCTTTTCAGGCTTTGTTCATTGCTTTCTTGGCTTTGGTTATTGCAATGACTTTAAAAGAAAAATACTTGATAAGCAATACTATAATGCATTTCATCTTCTTAATTCTGCTTTGTTTTGCTGTAATATCACTATTAACGGTTGATTACGGCAATACAGTTGTAGAAATACCTAAAAACAATGTAACGGTAACCAAAGAGATCCCCTACATAAAAATTGATACATACAAAGTCAAAGATATGTGGAACTGGGTGTTCACGGTTGCCTTGATCATTGGTTACATCTTGGGCTTGTATTTTGCGAGGNTGAAATATCTCTTTATCGTATTGGCGGAATATGGCAAATTGAACATTAAACGCTACCTATTTAACGAGGAAAAGCAGCTTATTAGAGATTTAGAGGATAACAGTTTATGCAAGGTGAGATATAAGGAAAAATTCAGGCAGTTTTTACCTTTCACCTTAGACAATGAGGAATTTAAGGCGATATTGGCAATTGAAGAGCAGAATAACAAGATTGATCAAAAGTCTGAGTCAAGTTTGAAATGGGCTTACATAGCATTCTTTGCAACCTT
>MTMT01000106.1 GCA_002010195.1 Archaeoglobus sp. JdFR-32 | reverse complement strand
GCCTCAGCTTGAGGTTGTCCTGAGCTAAGGCAAACAGGGATGCGAGGATGATTGTGATAGATACGAAGTAGGCGAAGGGGGTGGAGAGGTGTAGTAAATTCTGGTAACCTATTATGAATATCGCACCCCTGAGGATTGAGAACACACCAGCCTTAACCACCGCTACCGCATGCAATAGTGCACTGACCGGTGTCGGAGCTATCATGGCGGTGGGTAGCCATGAGTGGAGGGGCATTACCGCCGACTTGGTGTATCCACCGATAAACATAACAAGAAGTATTGCGGTTATAGTTGGACTGATGCTACCAAACACACCGCCCAATGTGAAATCTGTTGTGCCTGCATACACGAATGTAATGATTATCGCAGATAGTTGTAGTACGGATGTTCCGAGAAGATANATGAAGTACTTCCACCCAGCAAAGAATGCTTCTGCACTCTCCTCATGAGCGACGAGAAGGTATGTGGACACGGTAAGAATCTCGTAGAAAACATAGAGGGTTATAAGATTGCCCGCAAAACATATGCCCATGGTAGAGGATAGAGCGATCGCAAAACATGCGAAGTACCTCGTCTGAGCGTGCTCATTTAAAGACCTCATATAGCCAATAGAGTATAGAGTGTTTAAAATCCACAGAAATGACGATGTGGTTGCAAAGAACAATCCAAACGGGTCCACTCTAAATTTTAATTCAACGAAACCGGGTATAATCTCGCTTATCTTGAAGACGATTACATCTCCATTGAGTATCGTCGGAGCCATAGATACCACTATCGCGAACTTGACTATGCTCGCTAAGATGCTCCAACTCTCCCTCAAATTTGGTCTTTTGTCAGAGAGCAATATCAGGATGCTCGCAACCATCGATACAANAACTGCAATCAACGGCTTAGCCGAGTATATCTCCATTATTTCACCTCAGAATTTCAATTTATCCATAATTGATATATCCACAGACCTGTAAAGTCTGAACAGTAGCAGTATTAAGGCAAATCCAACTCCTGCTTCCGCCGCAGCTATAGCGAGGGAAAATGTAACGAACACCTGTCCCGAAAGATCTCCTGTGATTCTTGAAAAAACCACGAGATTTATGTTAGCAGAATTCATCATAATTTCGAGGCTCATAAGTATTCTGATTGCATTCCTACTCACAATAACTCCGTACCCTCCAATCGCAAGTAATATCGCAGAGAGAAGTATATAACCTTCAGGATTCACCGCTATCCCTCCTCGCCAAATATACCGCTGAAATAAGAGCGACGAGCAAGAGTAGTGCTATCATTTCAAAATGCAATATGTATCTCTCGAAAAGGATGGTTGCGATATCGTAAGTACTCCCGTAAACCCCCACCTCAACCCATCGGAAACTTGAAGAGATTATAACTCCAACCAGTGTCAGAGCAAAGATAACAAATGAAACAAGTTTTAGAACATTGAGATTTATGCCAAGAACATCCTTTCCTTTCTCTCTTTTCGTTAGCATAATCGCAAACAAAACAATCACAGTCACCGCCCCAGCATATATGAGAATCTGGATTACCGCAAGAAATTCAGCTTCCAGCAATACGAAAATACCCGCTATAGCGATAAAAAACAATGCTAACCACAGTCCGGAGTGAAAAACATCCTTGGCATGAACGACATATATAGCGGAAATTATCGCGATACCCCACACAATATAGGATATGTCCACATTCATGACTACTACACCTCATTCCTCCTTTTCGCTGTAGTAGAGTTTTCTTAGATCGAAAACCAGACCTTCTCTCGATGTATCTGCAAGCTCGTACCTGTTGGTGAGATAGACTGACTTCGGTTTGGTCGGGCATACATCCTGACATATACCACAAAACATNCATCTGCCAGCAAAATAGAGAAACTCCTCGATAACCCTCTTCTTATCGACCTTCTTTGACTTTATCCTTATGCACTTGTTCGGGCAGTTTCTCTCGCAAGAAAGGCATGCAGTACAAGTTTCGGGATCGTGATTCAGAAACCCCCTAAACCTCTCAGACACCTTGAGCTTCTCCTCTGGATACTGAACAGTTACTGGTCTCTTGAAAAGATGGGANATCGTTACCTTCAACGGCTCTAAGATTACTGTTTTAGCCCTTAACACACTTTCACCCCTCAAATATTCTAAAATCAAACCAATTCTTCGACCATTTCACACCCACACAATCCTGAGAACGCCCGCAATCACTATGTTCAGAAGGGCTAATGGAATCAAGAACTTCCATCCAAAGTTAATCATTTGATCTATTCTCACACGAACCGCGGAGCTTCTAACCCACATCAGAAACAGCATTATTATCAAAGTTTTCAGGGCAAGCCAGAGAGGTGAGTCAAAAAATATTCCGAGCCAGCCACCAAGGTAAAGTATCGCTATCAGAATCGAAGTAAATATTGCATGGGTGTACTCGCCGAACATCAACAACGCAAATTTAACACTACTGTATTCCGTTGTCCATCCCTGCACTATCTCAGACTCAGCTTCAGGAAGATCGAAAGGAGGTCTTGCGGACTCCATAAACGAGACGATAAGGAATGTCATGAAACCAAGAAATTGCGGAAAAATGAACCACCCTCTCCTCTGGGCCTCAACTATATCAATCAAGCTCAACGATCCAGAGAGTACCAGCACTCCTATAACCGCTAAACCCACAGGAATTTCATAGCTTATCATCATTGCTGCAGACCTTATCCCGCCTATGAGGTTGTACTTGTTATTCGGGGCCCAGCCAGCCATTATCACAGGTATAACCGACAACGATGCTACCGCAATTATGAACAGTATTCCTGCGTTAAGGTTGGCAACCACGATGTTCCTGTCAATTGGAATTGCAACGAAGGGTATCATTGCCAGCGAGAAACACAGAATGGGTGCAAGGGTATAAGTAATCTTTTCCGCATTCTTTGGAGTTATATCCTCCTTGAGAAACAGTTTTAGTCCATCTGCGAGGGTTTGCAGAATCCCAAATTTTCCTGCTCTGTTTGGACCGTATCTGTGCTGCAATCTTGCAATAAATTTTCGTTCCGCCCAGATCAGGATCAGAACCGCAATGGATATAACACCCACTACTCCCAGTGCACCTCCTATGCCCCTTACAAACGGATTCTGCAAAAGGCTCACGAGGGCTTGAATGTCCACACCAAACAACTCCATTACCTGTCAACCTCCCCAAAAACAGGGTCAAGTGTTCCGAGTATGGCTATTAAATCCGCTATCAAGACACCTTTTGCAATATGTGGTAACACAGATAGATTGCAGAATGCAGGACTTCTTATTTTCAGCCTATATGGGTTTGTGGAGCCATCACCTACTATATGAAATCCGAGTTCTCCTCTCGGACTCTCTATTCTCGAATAAGTCTCCCCCTCAGGTGGTCTGATAACTCTCGAAACTTTCTCCCTTATGTTACCTGCGGGAAGATTCGCTATCGCCTGCTTAACTATTTCAGAACTCATTTTCATTTCCTTTATCCACACGCTGATTCTCGAGAGGCAATCACCCTTATCGCCAGTAACAACTTTCCAATCNAACATGTGGTAAACGCTGTATGGATCCTCTTTTCTGACATCCCTTTTTACGCCCGAACCCCTTAGAACAGGTCCGGTAGCTCCCAAGTTGATTGCATCATTCGGCTTCAAAACGCCAACGCCCTCCGTTCTCCTTATAAATATCTCATTCTCATATATGAGATCTTCATACTCCTCTATCTTTTCGTCAAGCTCCTTCAAAAACGCCAGAACATGGTCGGGAAAACCAAAAGGTAGATCATGCATCACACCGCCGATGGTTATGTAGTTGTACCCAAGTCTTGCTCCGCTTAGGCTCTCAAAGAGATCCAGAATCTTTTCTCTTTCTCTGAATGTATACATCATAAGTGTGAACGGCATTCCGAGATCGTTCCCGATGCTACCAAGGGCAAGTAAGTGACTTGCAATCCTCTGCAGTTCCAGAACAATAACCCTGATGAACTCCGCTCTTTGCGGTGGATGAAGATCCAGCAGTTCCTCAACAGCCTTCACATAAGCCATATTGTTAGACATAGAAGCCACATAATCAAGTTTATCTGTCAGAGGAGTTATTTGGATGTACCTTCTGTTCTCACAGATCTTCTCGAACCCCCGATGGAGATAACCGATCACGGGTTCCACATTAACAACCCTCTCTCCCTCGAGNTCAACAACGAGTCTAAGAACTCCATGAGTACTCGGATGCTGGGGACCGAGATTCAACAGAACAGTCTCCATCAGTACCACCCCCTCTCTTCAACCTTGAAGTCCTTTCTCAAAGGGTGCCCCTCAAAGTCATCTGGAAGGAGGATTCTCTTCAAGTTGGGATGATTTCTGAACACTATCCCGAACATATCGTATGTCTCCCTCTCATGCCAGTCCGCAGATTTCCAGATAGATGTCACAGAATCCACTACCGGATCATCATACGGTAGCTTAACCTTGATCGAGATCATTCTCCTATCAATGTAGGACCACACATGATAAACAACCTCTAAGTACTCCTTCATGTCCACTCCGAGAACGCAAGAAAGATGATCGAAGCCGTGTTCTTTTAGGAACTTGCAGAAATCCAGAAGATTCTCTCTCTTAACCTCAACCCATATTTTGTTGCATGTTTGAATGTGCATTCCGTCTACCTTCTTAACGATCTCATAGATTAGAGGAAATGCTGGAGAGATATCGTCAACCGTAAGCTTTCTTTCTCCAGCTTCTGCTTCGTTATCATCATTTCTTCCTTCTTTCCTCATCATACCTTGTTTTCCCCTCCCTGATCATCCTTCTAAGCTTAACTATTCCATAGAGCAGAGCTTCCGGTCTTGGAGGACAACCCGGCACATATACATCCACGGGAATTATTTTGTCCACCCCTCCAACAACATTGTACGAATCGTACCAAGGACCTCCGCTTATGGCACACTCCCCCATAGCGATTACATACTTAGGTTCAGGCATTTGCTCGTACAGCCTTTTGATAACCGGAGCCATCCGATTCGTCACCCAACCAGAAACTATCATAACATCCGCCTGCCTCGGTGTTGCCCTTGCAAGCATGCCGAACCTCTCAACCCCATCGAACCTCGGAGTACCGGTAGCCATGAACTCTATCGCACAGCATGCAAGCCCGAAAGTAAACACCCACGGAGACTTTGATCTCATCCACCTGACAAGATAGTTCTTATCAACAATATCCCTGATGGCATCTAACTTCAGCAAGGCTACTGCCATTGAAGTGCCCCCTTCTTCCATTCGTAAACTAAACCCACGAAAACGATGAAAAGGAACAGTACCCCTGCAACAAATATGCCGATGTTGTCAGTTTTCAAAGCCCATGGATACAGAAACAGGATTTCTACATCGAAAATTACAAACAGGATTGCATACATGTAGTACTGGATGTTGTACTGATGCCACGCAATGCTAAACGGGGTTTCTCCACACTCATATGTTGTGTATTTTTCGGGTTCTTTTTTATCAGGTCTTATGATTTTAGAGATACCAATTCCGATCACGGAGAAAATTACGACGACAATGGTAAANACTAAGACCGTAATATACTCTTCAAGCATTCTTCCTTACCACCTCCCCTAAATTAACTATTAATCATTTAAATTCAACAATTAAAAAATTTACTATATCATGATAAATCATTATAATAATCAGCTCATAAAAAATTATATATTTTTGCATAAATGATAAAATTTAAAAATTTTTCACCAAAAAATTGAAAAGTTTTGAGAATTTAGATTGCACATGGTTAAAATATATGTGGTTTACAATTTCGGACAGTATAACCACTTAATCCAAAGAATGCTCAGAGATCTGGATGTTGAAACGAAATTAATTCCAAACGACACAGATGTTAACGAACTTAGAGATGTTGACGGTCTCGTTCTCGGTGGGGGACCGGATATAGCAAGATCGGGAAACTCCGAACTGTATCTCGATGAGCTTGATGTTCCCATTCTCGGAATCTGCTTGGGATTGCATATAATCGCAAAACACTACGGAGGAGAGGTGGGAAAAGGAAATATCGGGGGATACGCAGAGGTAGAGATTGAACTACTGAAAAACNATGAGCTTTTTGATGGAATTCCGGAGAAATTCACGGTCTGGGCGAGTCATGCGGATGAGGTGAAGAGAATTCCGAAAAACTTCATCCATCTTGCAAAATCAGATATATGCAATTTTGAGGCTATAAAACATCCGGAAAAGCCTGTATATGGTGTTCAGTGGCATCCGGAAGTGTATCACTCGAGTTTTGGAGAGGAAGTTTACATCAACTTCATAAACATCTGCAAAAGATAAGTAATAGAAAACAAACCAAAAATTCAAAAATGTTCAGATCAAAAACTCATCAACCCCATCACCGAGATCGGAGATCCAATCTATAGCTCCCGGTTTGAAGTTCTCTATTCCCATCCCTCTTTTTTCAGCTTCGATAATCTCGATCACGATCTCGGTAACTTCCCTCAAGGTTTTATTGGTTGTATCNACCTCATATACCTTCCTACCACTCTCAACCGACTCAACCAAGATTACGTCAAGGACTTCTGCAGAGACATTCTCCTTTATTTTCTTCTCACTCCATCCCTTATTTCTCAGTCTTTTTACAAGCTCCAGAGGATTGCATCTCAAAACAACCACCAAATCAACCGGAAGAAGATGGGAAAGATGTCCCTCTATGAGCAAAACATCCTCCGCATCTAAAGCATCGTGTACAACCATTCTCTTTGCAAGTTCTTCCACATCGATGAGTGTTGTTCTCCCGTCCTCGGTTATCTCCTCCTCTATTACGCACCCATGCCTCCTTGCCAACTCTTCAACAGTTGTAACAGTATAAAACTTCGATAGGTTGTTAGCAATCGTGCTTTTTCCAGTTCCGGGTGTACCTGTTAGCGATACGATCATAAATCCACCATACATACGATCATAAATCCACCCCACCTCCCATTTCATCCATCACTTCGAGAAACTTTTCTATGAAGTAACTGTTTTCATCACTCCTACCTATCGTCACGCGGATATCTCCATCTCTACATCCTTTAAACCCTGAGCAATCTCTTATTATTACTCCCTTACTCATAAGCAGTTCACATAGATATCTGGATGATACATCAAGCCTTGCAAAAAGGAAGTTCGCTTGAGATGGATAGACCTTGACATGCTTGCTCAGTTCTCGGAATACTCTTTCCCTTTCCCTCTTTATCTCCTCCACAACCCATCGCAGGTAATCTAAATCTTCAAGAACCGCACACGCAGAGTTTATTGCAGGAGTAGATAGCGGGAATGGAGTAGATACCTTCAGATACAGCTTTTTGATCCACTCCGGAAGAACTGCATATCCAACCCTCATATTCGCGAGTCCAAAAGCCTTTGACAGAGTTCTTGCCACTATAACATTCTCTTCCTCCGCAAACTCCAAAAGATTTTCATCCGAGAACTCTGCATAAGCTTCATCGATAAAAACTATCCCCCCAGAGTCAATTATGTCCTCTACCACCTCCTTCCTCTCAACATTTCCAGTTGGGTTGTTTGGTGAGCATACAATTGCAAGCTTGAATTTTTCTCCGCTGTAAGTCATCCGAAAGTTCTCGTCCCTCCCGCACTCAACTTCCTTTCCCGAAAAAATCCTTACAAGAATGTGATAGTAAGGGAAAGTTGGAGGAGAGAGAAGAACTCTGTCTCCTCTTTCAATAAAAATCTTGAATATATTCTCCAACACCCCATCGATTCCCGCTCCGAGTACGATTCTATCCTCTTCCACACCCAAATACTCCGAAATTTTGTGAATCAGAGTTTCGGGTTGAGAAGGTGGATAGATATGAAGATCTTCAAATTTTTTAAACTCTTCAATCGCCTTTCTGCTCGCTCCAAATGAGTTTTCGTTCGATGCGAGCTTAATCACTCTATCTAGTCCGTACTTCCTCTTGACATACTCAACAGATTTTCCGGGAGTATAGTCCTTAACCTCGAAAAGTGTTTCCTTTACAAGCTTTCTATAATCCGGGTCATCCAAGAAAACCACCTAAACTCTCCAACACTCGTTTACCTATCCAGAAGAACTTCTGCATGGTTCCAGTTCTCATCCACACCTTTAAGAGTAGATATCAACCCACGAATAACCTCTCCAAAAACCCTCTGAACATACGGGTTGAGGGGGACTTCCTTTCCATCAATTTTAAGCTGAACATCAATCTCAACATCCATTCAATCACCTCCCGAGAAGTAAGGCTCTCTCAGTCCAACCGCTTCAAAAATCTTTTTCTTCAGTTCCTCACCTCTTAAACCTTTGACATCGATCAGATTATCATCCCTTAACAAACACGCTTTTATTTTTCCATCGGTAGTAACTCGTATCCTGTTGCAGTTGTAGCAGAACTCAGTATTGTCCATAGGTCTAACGAACTCAACCGCAGTTCCGTTGAGATAGTACTGCCTCCTGTGATGCATAGCTCTCACTCTGAAGTCCTCAGCTTTTTTTGCGACTTCATTTTCGATCAACCCGATATCAAAGTAGTAATCCTCAAGGTTTGGAAGCTTTAAAAGCTCTATAATCTGAAGAATTACATTTATTCCCCTTCTGTTGAATCTTGATGTGAACTCAATCATTTCCTGTACTTCATCATCATTTATCCCCTTCATAACCACCATATTGAGCTTTATAGGAGTTAATTCAGCTTGAACAGCGGTTTCTATGCCGGAAATAACCTTTTTAAATTCCCCTCCTGTGAGATTTTTATACTTGCTCGGATTCAAGGAGTCGAGACTTATATTGACCCTTGACAATCCGGCATCCTTCAAATCAAAAGCGTATTTATCGAGTAAAATACCGTTAGTTGTCATGGATACCTCATCGAACTCAGGTAGCATTTCCACGATTTCCACGATGTCCCTCCTCAGGAGGGGTTCTCCTCCGGTTATCTTAACCTTCTTCACTCCGAGTTCTCTGAATGCTTTCGCAATCTCACTTATCTCTTCTGGAGACATTTCTATACCAGTATTACAAAACTGTCCCTCTTTGTGACAGTAAAAGCAGCTTAAATTACATCTATCCGTAACAGAGATTCTCAGGTTGGTTATTCTTCGGTTAAACCTGTCAACCAACATACAAATACAATTTTTCAAAACTTGTTTATAATTCTTTCAGCAAGCTTCAGATCCTCAGGTGTGTTAATGTTGAAGAATGTCAAAAGTGAGGCATCAAATTTTCTCAGCTCATCTACCGAGATGTACTTCACATTCCCAAGCCTTTCAAACGCACAAATAACCTTTCTATCACCCCTCCTAAGGCACTCCTCAACCTCACTTAAAATATGCGGAGAGTAAGCAGAGAGTGTTGGCTCGAACCTTCCATCACCCCACACCGGCACAACCGCGAAAACACCCCTGCATTGGGAGAGAAGATATCTGCAAACCTCCGAAGACACGAATGGCATATCTGCTCCGACCACAACCATTTCCTCCGAAAAGTAGCTTAATGCAGAGTGAATCCCNGCTAAGGGACCCATTCCCCTATAGATATCAACCGTAACCTCTCCAAAAACAGAATAGAGTTTTGCCTGCTCTTCATCTCTGCAGACTATTACCGAATTAAAATCCTTCAATGAGTCCAGTATGATTTCGATGATTTTTCTCCCACCTATTTCAACCAAACCTTTCTCGACCCCACCTAACCTTCTACCCCTCCCACCAGCAAGTATTGCTACATTCACACATAGAGTAATACAGATACTTATATAAGACCTTGCCTTCTCCTCAAGCTATGCTCATGGAGGACGAAAGATGGAGTGAGGTGGAGGGAATTCTCAAAAGTTACAGGGATGATGATATACCATACTCGAGGGTTTTAAGTTCAATGTGTACCGTACCACACCCCTTAGCTCTAAAAGCTATGGAGATGTTCGTAGAAACAAACNTGGGTGATCCCGGAATATTTCAAGGGACACAGAATCTCGAAAGAAAATTAATGCGAATGGTTGGTGAGATCCTCCACAACCCATCCGCAAGCGGATACATCTGCTCGGGAGGAACNGAGGCAAACATTCAAGGAATAAGAGCTGGAAGAAATATTGTAAGAAGAAAAAAAGATGTTAAAAATCCAAACATAGTGATTCCAAAATCAGCACACTTCTCCTTCGAAAAAATAGGCGACATACTCGGTGTGGAGGTTAGAAGAGCGGGACTTGATGAAGAGTATAAAGTAGATGTCGCCGAAGTGGAGAAACTTGTTGACGAGAACACTGTTGCAATAGTAGGAATCGCCGGCACAACCGAGCTCGGTCAGATTGATCCAATTGATAAGCTGTCCAAACTTGCACTGGAGAGGGAGTTGGAACTGCATGTTGATGCTGCCTTCGGCGGACTTGTGATACCATTCATGGATAGGAAGTACGCTTTCGATTTCGAACTCGAGGGTGTTAGCTCCATCACAATTGACCCCCACAAAATGGGAATGGCTACAATCCCCTCAGGTGGAATTCTGTTCAGAGACGAAAGCTACCTATCCGCCTTGGAGGTGGAGACCCCCTACCTAACTTCAAAAACACAATTCACTTTAACAGGTACGAGACCCGGTACAGGAGTTGCTTCAGCGTTCGCAGTGCTGTATGGACTTGGCTATGACGGTATGAAGGAGATAGTCCGCGAGTGCATAAAAAACACAAATANACTCGTGGAAGAAATGGTTAATCTCGGATTTGAACCAGTTATCGAACCGATAATGAATGTTGTTAGCTTCAAGACAGAGAAAGCAGAGAAATATAGGGAGGAGTTGATGAGAAGAAAATGGGTGATCTCATCGATAAGAGAGCCAAAAGCCATCAGATTTGTTATAATGCCACATGTGACAGAGGAAGTGATAGACAACTTCCTATCCGAATTTAAAAAGGTTTTAAAAACAATTTGAGTGGCTTAAGTTAAACAATCCACTTGCATTAACCTCCACCACACAATCTAAGAACTCCTGCCAAAGACNGCACACATAACAGGGTCTTTACCCCAAATGTCGGAGGTTAAGCACTTCGCTCGAAATCTGCACCCTCCTTTACAAATGCTCAAATGTTCACAACCCTTGCACCCTTTTAAATCCTCAATTTTCCATAAGTATGCTCTTAGCTTCTCCCAACATGTTTCAATTCCCTCTCTTATGTTTCCAACCGGTTCGAAAAATCCACATCTCGAGATGTTGCCCTCCGGGTCTGATGCGCACATATGTGCACCGCACCCGTACTCTCCATGGCTCCTATGCCCTGAATTTATGAAACCGTACCTCCGCATTATCTTTCCCGCAGTACTAAAATCAACAAGAATATCTGTATTTCTCACTAAATCCCCTTCTGGAGAGGGATAATCAACCATCCACGATTTCAAACCCAACGATTTAAAGATTTTCTCCATCTCCTCAAACTCATGTATGTTGAACTCGTTGACCATCGTAGCAACACTCACATCAACTCCAGCATTTCTCAGCAACTCTACCGCATTTACAGCCTTCTCAAAGGTATTTTTTGCCCTGAGCAGATCATGCCCTCTTACTCCGTCGATGCTTATCTGAACCTCATCAACCTCTAAATTGCAGTTTTTCTCATCAATTAGGATACCATTCGTAATCAGAACCTTTCTGAAGTCATATTCATTTGCTATCCTCAGCATCTCATCGAGTTTCGAGTGCAAAAGTGGTTCTCCGCCAGATATCATAACCTTAAGCCCACCAACCTTGTCAAACTCATCAAGCAATAGCTTGAACACTTCAACATCCATGGAACTCTGTTTTTTAGGCAGATAGCAATGCCTACACCTCAGGTTGCATTGAAAGGTGATGTGAATTAGCAGATGTCTTAATGAGGGTTTCAAAGCTCGATGTTCGCTTCTATTCCTGTTTTTGCATTCTAAATGCTCTCCGTCTTCATTCCGCTTTTCAATTAGTTCGACTAAACCCTCCTCNATACAGTATTCCAGAAGCTCTTCCACTTCCCCACTTGCACAATAGTGTTTCTCCATGAAGTGTTCAAGAGATTTGCCTCCATCAAACTCATTTAAAAGCTCGAAAGATTCTTCGTCNAGCTCATAAAGCTCATCTTTCCGTGCATCATAAAGTAACGGCACTTCAAACCTTCTGAGAAGAACCCTATCTTTCAGAATTGGGTAAAGACGAGATCTCATACACCGCAACCCTGATATCCTCCAACCCAATCTTTCCATCCCTCACCAATATCTTCAAGATCTTGTATGCTCCACACTCAAGCTGCTCCTCATTTTCCTTGTAAAAATCACAGACCTTGCAAATTTCATAAACGAGTTTCATTAAAATCACCTAAAAAATAAAAGATCAGGCACATGATGCGTTGCACTTGCAGATGCCCGACTCCCTTCTTACCTTCTCAATCTTCATGTAATCACCCTATCAAAGTAAATTCATTAATTTATAAGTCTTTCGTTCATTTGATTTTTTTGCTAAAAAACTATTGAACAATAATACTTTTGGATAAAAATTTACAATCATTCATACTTCTTGATACCTCTCGCACATTTTTTGCTAACACCTCTATACACTCCCTATCTAACACCTACAACAGCTTAACCCACTTTCTCGTCATTCCAACAGTTTTTAATGTCCTTCTCACAATTTTTTCGGGAAAAACTCCCATTAAAAAGTTCTGAAGGAAAGGCTTTTCCGATGCCCCGAGTAAAATTAAGTCGAAGTTCTCAGCCTCCTTAGAGATCATTGATACCGCATCACCACTTACAANGAACTCCGACTCAACTTCTAAACCCCGTTCCTCAACTTCAAAAACCTTCTTACATTCAGATATTGCTTTTTCCACCTTTCTCTCATCACCCTTCCTACCAACATATAACAGCTTCACTCTCGAGTTCTCCGACTTTGCGATGTCCCTAGCAATCTCACAAGCAAGAATTGCGTGGGGTCCTCCAGCAGTGGGAATCAATATGCTTTCAAACCCGTTGAACTCTTTTCCGGGTTCAAATCTTAAAACAAGAACATCACACTTTGCCTTGAGCAATACTGGGTCGATCGTGCTACCGAGAACCGCATCCCTTCTGAAAGTTCTACCTCTCCACCCCATAAGGACTAAATCTGGATTAAACTCATCAACTGCATTCAGTATAGCTTCAGAAACAAAATGCCCAACCTTCACTACTCCTCCCACTGGAACATTCTTGGTTTCTCTCACCAATTCACTAACCATTTCTTTTGCGGTGTCTATGTCCTTTACGAGAATCGTTGATGGGGTTTGCATAGGAAGTCTTACAGTATTAAGGATAATTATCTCCCCATTCCTCTGTCTCGCCAATATTTCCGCAAANTTAACGAGTTTCTTGGCTATTACAGGATTTGCCACCGGTACGAGAATTACAAAAGGTTTCTCCTCCAAAGGTATCTCCTTATAGACAGTCTTTATCTTCTCCTCAACCCTCTTCTCCATCTCCCTCTCAGAATATGTGTAGTAAATTAAGGAGCCGAAAACNATCCATCCGATTGTAAGGAAGAATACCAAAGTACCATGCTCAATCTCCGTAAGCAAGTAATAAGATATCACAATCTGGAAAACAATCGCAACTACTGGTAGGAATGGTACAAAAGGTACTTTAAATGTTCTCTTTAAATCGGGACGCCTCAACCTCAACAACATCAGGGTGATGTTCACGAGGAGGAACAGAATTATGAACATTATGTCCGCAACGGATGCAATTGCCTCGATAGGGGCCAAGGATGCTATAGCTATTATCAGGTAGCTGAAGAATATTGCAAAGTGAGGAGTTTTCGTTTTGTTGTTTATTCTTGACAGAGTTTTGTTCAAAAACCCCGATCTACTTAGAGCGAAAACAACCCGGGAGGAGGAGAAGATCGTAGCATTCATTGCACTTACAGTTGAGATTAGTCCACCAGCAATGATCATAATCGCCCCAAAAGGCATGATTTGGTTCGCAACCCTTATCAAGCTGAACTCTCCAAGCGTACCGAGATACTGCCATGANGGAACCTCAGACTTTACCGCTCCGAGCAATGAAAATGCAACTATGACATAAATCGCAACAGCAGTCCATAAAGACATTACAATAGCTCTCGGTATGTTTCTCTCCGGATTCTTCACCTCCTCTCCACTCTGCACAATTATTTCAAATCCCTCAAATGCAATAAATGTCAGACCCATCGCAGCAAGCATTCCTGCCCATCCATTCGGGAAGAACGGNTGGTATGACTCCTGCCAGTTAGGAAATGAAAAGGTTCTAACTATTCCGAAAACAGCAAACAGAACAAGAATCGATACCTTTAAAAGCGTTACCGCTCCACCGAGTTTTCCACTTTCCTTTGCACCCATATAATTAACATAGGCAAGAAAAGACACCACAAAAATTGCAGAAGCTTTTGCAACCAGAAACTGAGGTAAATCCAGACCCAAGAAGGCGATCACAACCTCCGAGAAGAATGCTCCGAATGTTACAGCATACAGCGAGCACGCTATTGTATGTGCAGCCCAGTCGATCCATCCCGCGAGAAAGCCAGCATAATCACCCATGGACTCCTTTATCCAAACATAACCTCCCCCTGCCTGAGGAATGGCCGAGCCAAGCTCAGCATAAGCCAATCCGGTAAATGTAGCGATTACACCATTGAGTAAGAATGCAACAAGGATTGCAGGTCCGGCAATTCCGGAAGCTATTCCCGTAAGAGCAAATATTCCTGCTCCAATCATTCCTGCAATCCCGATCATGGTTATATCAAAAAGAGACAGATCCCTGCTAAGGGAGACCTGAACCTCTCGCTGATTTAATTCCATTCTTTGAAAGTGGATCACAGGTTAAAAATTTTTTTGGTGTTTTAAATTTTTGATATTTTAAAAACAAATAAAAAATAAAAAACAAACAACGAAATCAGGAGACCTTCAGTTCATTTGCAAACCAAATTGTTCTCTGGGGGAATGGTATTTCTATCCCGTTTCTTTCAAGCTCCTTCTTTATCCTCCAGAGCAACTTCATTTTTACTCCGTACCACTCATTCGATGGAGCCCACACCCTCACAACAATATTAACCGAATTATCCCCAAGATTATCCACAAAAATCTGTGGTTCAGGATTCTTGAGGGCTAGAGGCTCTTCTTCTATCAGATTTTTTATTATACCTANTGCCTTCTCCGCATCATCACTGTAACGAATCCCTATCACATACTCAAACCTTCTCGCGGAATGGGCAACATAATTCGTTATATCTGAGGTGAAAACTTTTTCATTAGGGATTCTCACATACAGCCCATCATATGTTCTGACAATCGTGGAAAGAATGTTGATGTCCTCAACCCATCCAGAGATGTTGTCGATGTTTATCTGGTCCCCTATTTTAATGGGTTTCTCCCAGATAAGAAATATTCCTGAAACAAAATTCGAAACAACACTCTGACTCGCAAAACCTATTACTATGCCCGCTATTCCTCCGGCAACAAGCAAGCCTGAAAGATTTAACCCGAGGACGGGGAGTATCGATATAAAGGCAACGGTAATTATGCCGAAATATATTAATTTAAGCATTAATTCAAGCTGATCTCTCTTCATTTTATCTATAAGTGCTCTTCTAAGATTTGTTGTTACAATCCTCGCCAGAATAACCGCAAAAGACATCACTAACACTACCACCAGCACATCGTATGTGGTGACATCTCCGTAGATTNTGTAATCGAGGATTACCACAGCTACCAACCCCCCACAATCTTCATAGCCCCCACTCCATGACGAACTTCTTACCAACCATCGGTATTTTTCTCGCGGTATACAGCTCAAGAGATTTCGTCATTCCGTCCTTTGGCGGATAGGNAAAGAATTCCGTTTCTGCAACCTTTTCTGAAGTTATATTTACTTTTGCAGAAGAATACACGCTATTCTCATCATAAAATATCTTCATACCAAAGATATCAAAGACTATTCGACTTATTTCAACCCAATCATCACTCGAGTTGTAAATTACAGTTTTTAGAATTCCATCCCGATGCTTGTCACATTCTGGTGGGTACGAAAAGATCCTACTTCTCCAGTACCTACAGATCACACCATTTCGCGGATTTCCGTAGAGGGTGTACTTCTGGCTCACAAAACTGAAAATATCCACTACCTCTATGCTTTTCCTCCCAGCCAGAAATATGCCTATTTCAACAGGAAAGTTTATGTAAATTTCCCTCAATGACTTGGGTTCAACTATTATCGGCTTTTCAAGCTCCAACATAAGAAAATTAGTTATCTCCTTCGGGAGGTTTACAGGTTCAACCGGATTTACAATAACCCTACCACCATTGGAGATTATAATCTTCTCCCTTATGTTCTCAACTCCATTTTTTCTCAGTACCCTCTTGTAAAGCCAATAATTACCCATCTTTTCAATTGTAGCGGTTAAATCATCCTTCTGAATCGAGAACTCTGAAATGTCATATCCTCCATACACGATTAAAATAATTGCGGAGGGGATTTAAATATTGCTGTGAATTTAATTTTTAAAATTTAGATTTTGAGTCCATCGGTGACACTGCATGTTTAAAGCAAGAACATGCTAACCCTAACTCAAGCTATCACCACATACCCTTTCAAAATCTCCAAAACCACACTAAAGCTCAACATCCCTCTTCATTTTTATCTTACTCCTGAAAATAATCCGAATTGCAATTATGCTTACCTCAAAGAAAAGAATCATCGGTCCTGCTACCATAAGCTGGGTAAATACATCTGGTGGAGTGATAGCTGCTCCTATAATGAAGAATCCGATGTAGAAATGTCTTCGATAGTATGTTATCGTCCTGTAATCAATCAGATCGTTCCCAACAAGGAAGATCATAATAAGAGGCATTTGAAAAACAACCCCGAAAACAGCAAGAAGGAGGATTATAAAGTTTATGAACTCTGCAAGAGAATATGTTGCCTCCACTCCCTGTGATGTCGCAGTTGAATAAAGAAATTGCATGAATACTGGTAGCATCAGAAGATACCCGTAAGCAACACCGAGTGTGAACAAAACNGCAGAGGATAAACCATACTTGAGGGCTTTTGATTTGGTTACTTCAATGTTTTCGAGGATTTCCGTTCTGTCTTTTAATGCCCTGTACANCAGGTAGATAATGTAGGGTAGGGCTGTTAAAATCCCAATATACAGGCTTATCTTAAGTTTCAGGATCAATCCTTCGAGGGGGGTGAGGTATATCAGCTCCGCACCCTTAGGGAGAAGATCAAGCTTTATTTTCTCTATCAAAAAATCGGAGATGAAGATGTACGACAGAGCCCACATAACTGCAATTATTATGACAACTCGGAGAAACTTATTTCTAATTTCGAGAAGTATCTCCGCTGCTTCCGATGTTGTGAAATCAGCCATCGATGAAGATATGACAGGAAGTATAAAAATTTTCAGTATTCTTCAGATATCCAGTACCACATTCTGGCATCTAACACCTCCGCTACAGCCCAGCCAACAACCACCACAGTCGGACAACTTACAAAAACCACCCATAAAAACAAAGCCTCTAACCAAAATTTACCAAAATTCTTATATTCAAATCCCGTGATACATCACACAACTTGATTGCCATTGATTGAGAGGTGGTCACATCGAATAAAACCTTCAAGCCGTCGTAGCTCAGCTGGCAAGAGCGGGTGACTTGTAATCACCAGGTCGCGGGTTCGAGTCCCGCCGACGGCTTTCTAACCATTTTAAATGTGAACTTAAAAACCAAAAAGAAAAACAATAATAACCAAAACCAGACTCTATGAATGATGAGAAAAATGAACGATATCGAGGTTGTATCCTTTGATGTTGATGGCACCATTGTTGACGGGAGATTTATGGATGGATTCTGGAACGAATTCATCCCGAAGGTATACTCTAAGACCCATGGAGTTGACTACAACACCGCTCTGAAAGTCGTGACAGAGGAGTACCGAAAGATCGGAGACAGGGATGTCAGGTGGTACATACCCGAATACTGGTTTGAGAGATTCAACCTCGAGTTGGATCTCAAAGAGGTCTTGTTCGAATACAGGGATGGTTTGAGAATCTACCCAGATGCCATTGATGCCTTAGAATACCTTGCGGAGAACTACAAAATAATCGCGGTAACAAATGCTGTTAGAGACATAATGGAGTTCGAACTCAAGGATGTACGAAAGTACTTCTGGAAAACATTCTCATGCCCATCAGACTTAGGAGACATCCGAAAAGAGCCAGAGATATACCTGGAGATTTGCAGAAGAACAGAGGTGAGCGGAAAAAAAATGATTCATGTCGGAGATCATCCGTTCTTTGACTATGAAGTTCCTTCAAAAGCGGGCATAAAATCGATTCTGGTTAATCGAACCGGAAAATCAACTGGAACAAGACACATAAGAAAGTTAACAGATCTGATTGATCTGCTTTAAATGCTTTTTCCAACNTTTGAATGCTTATTAATCTCGCTATTTCGAGATGCCTAAGAATTCCGATGCCCTTTTTAGTTGCTCTTCATTTCCAATCAGATAGAGGTTATCACCATACTCAAGTTTCAGATCCGCCTCGGGAACAAGTATCTCACCTTTTCTTTCGATGGCAACGATGTTCGTTCCGGTTCTACTTCTGATCCCAATTTCTCTTATTGCTTTCCCATCTAACTCCTCGTTCAGCATTTGAATTTTCTCCAACATCATATTCTCTCCAATTTTACTAATTATTTCAAAGAATTCCGCAGCTGATTCCCTTTTCAGGATGATTGAAGCTTTTTTTGCGGTGTCAGAGTAGGGAGACAGGACATGGTCTGCTCCCGCTCTCTTTGTGTTCTTTATTCCGGATGGGCTCCTCGCGATTGCCATCGTGTATATGTTTGGGTTCAGCTCCTTTGCAGTCATGATGGTAAATGCATTCGAAGAATCAGTCATGCACGCAATTAGAGCTTTTGCCTGCCGAATTCTCGCTTTTTCCAATATTTTTTCCTCAATTGAATCTCCCTGAATGGCAATAAACCCATTCTCCCTTGCTAAATTTACCTTTTCAATGTTCTCATCTATTATGACGATTTTATCCTTGTTAACAATTCTGGATAGCTCTCCAACGATTTCCTTCCCCATTACACCATATCCGCAAACAATATAATGGTCACTGAGATTTTCCAACACTTTCTTCCACCTCTCCATTCTTCTTTGAACGAGAATAGGGATTATCAGGTTAATTCCATAAAAGAAAACTCCTATACCAAAAAACATCAGCAGTATCGCAAATATTCTTCCATAAAAGGATAGCTCATACACCTCCTTATATCCAGTCGTGGTGATCGTAATTGCGGTCATGTAAAAGGAGTCAAACAGAGGCCATCCCTCAAGAATCGTGAATCCTGCGGTACCGACAGCAAGTGTCAGAATCAGAAGAATTATTGTNGTGGTTATTGCCCTCCTTATGTTCTCTGCCATTTTGATTGAGTTGTTAATGAAACATTAAAAATTTTTTCCTTTAATTTTCATAATTATGCCAGAAGCTAATTTTATTGCACACTTCCACCCCGTATTACATGCTCCCTCCCATTAACGCACATTTCCGTTCCCAATCATCCCAACCAAACTCCATTAAATTTTTTAACACTGACGAACTTGATTAACCAATGCAACCCGAGACACCTGAGGTTGAGATTAAAAGAAAAGAAATCCTGAGGTATTTCGCAATACTAGTAATTGTATTCGTGTTTTCCTCATTTATCGGGTTTTTTCAAAGTCAACAATCTCCAGAATCAGCAGAAAAATTTGTTGGCGAGCTTTTCAAAAAATTCGGATTCATAGACTTCTCAAATCCGCTTCAAGTTATAGGGATAATCTTCATCAACAACACAGTGTTAGCTTTTATCTCTCTGCTCGCGGGAATCTTTTTCGGCATATTTCCCTTGCTCTTTGTCGCTTCGAACGGACATACAATAGGAGTCATGGTTTTTGTGAAGGGTGACGAGATAGGAATTGCAAAGATTGTTGCCCTCCTTCT
>MTMT01000074.1 GCA_002010195.1 Archaeoglobus sp. JdFR-32 | reverse complement strand
GTGGTGTAGCCCGGCCAATCATACGGGACTCTCGATTCCGTGACCCGGGTTCAAATCCCGGCCGGAGCACTCTCCCCCGAATCTTAGTACGGTTTTGAGATGTTCGGGATGTACTGACTGTCCACACAATCCTGAGAATCAATTTGAGTGGCCCAGCAATCAAAGAACCGAGCTAAGGAATCCAACAAACGGGCTTAGGAGTTGAACAGAACATGAGCAAACATAAACAAACATTTTTATATTTATTGGAGATTCGTTGATTATGGAATTCACCGCACTTGTAATTTCTGAGAAAGAACCGTTTTATTATAGGGAACTCGAGGAAGCTCTGTTATCGATTGATTTTCAGGTTGAATTCATCAACGAATTGGAATCGGACCTCTCNTGGATAAGTAACTCCGAGTTCAAGTATGATGTGTTCTTTCTGCTTAAAGAACCAACTGAAAACGAGCTTCCTGCTGTCTCAAGCCTCTCCAAGATGAAGGTCATGTTCATTCAACCGGATCCACACTTTCTGCAATCCAAATCCAAGAAATCTCTTCACTGGCTGAATGCGAAAGGAGTCCATATTGATGACATCTTTTATGTGGTGGACGATGAGAGTAAAGATGGAGACACCTTCATAACGATTCACACAGACTCGATGAAGAATACCGCATTTTTCGAGGATGTTGGGAGGATAATTGCCAAAAATGCGTATCACATTTCATCAAGGGGATGGGAAGTAGTCCTGCATGGTACTAAGAATACGAAGGCTATGGCTGGGGAACTGATAACAAGAGCGGGGAGGGATGTACACTTAGTGCTGAAGAAGGACAATTTGATGGTTTTCTCGTGTGATATCTTCTCTAACGATGTCATGAGGGGTAGCGATAACGGCAAGTTCCTTCAGAATGCGGTGGAGCTAATGTTAAAGGGAGCAGATTTTGTTGACTGATTGTTGTAATCTGTTGTGTTATGTGTCGATTCTGTACTGATGTCGGAGGATGGTTGTTGGTAGTACTGTGGTAAGCGACATCGAGCATAGGTTACCGGATTGGCGAATCGNAACTGCTTTTTAAAGCTTGTTAAAGGATTATAAAGCTTTGTAAAGTATCCCACCCAATTTTATTGCATTTTTACCCTCTCATAATGAGCTTTTTGAAAAGAATGCTTATAAAATAAAGAGATAGAAGGGGAGTGTGAGGTGAGTCAAATGAAAAGAGGAGGTGTGTTGTTACTGCTGATGGTTATGTTTCTGGCGGGANCGGTAGTGGTGGTAGTACCAAAGGTGGTGGCACAACCAAACTTCGTCCAACCTATGGGTATGAATATAAAGGAGAAGTATGAGGAGGAGAAGGAGAAGTACATGGAGGCTCGAGAGAAGTTCTTAGAGTCAAAGGAGAAGTATAGAGATATGAGAAATCAGCATACATTCAACAATGCAAAGAAATTCCTAAACGGTGGATGTAATGTTGCAGAGAGATGGCTCGAGAGGTTCAAGAACTTCCTTGAGAGATCGAAGATAGATGAGGGTAAAAAAGAGGAGTTTATGTCTGAGATAGATGACTACATGGCAACAATTGAGGAGTACAGAGCAAAGATAAACGAATCGGAGACACCTGAAGAGCTTAGAAATACTGCAAGAGAGATGAATCAGGCTTGGATCGAAATGAGAGTAANGTTGAGGGCAATGGTGGGAGAGGTTGCCGCATACAGAGTTGAAAACATAATAGAGAAAGCGGAAAACGTCAGTCTCAGGTTGGAAAACAAAATAGCAATAATTGCAAGCTACGGAGTTGACACAACCCCGTTTGAAAACCTCCTTGAAGAGTACAATGAACATTTGGATGATGCGAGAGAATATCTACAGAACTCGATAGACTTGTTTGAGAGCGGAAATATAGCTGAAGGAAATAAAGAGCTTAGGAAGGCTACCAAGGAAATAAAAGAAGCATTCAAGGTAATTCGAGAGTTCATGAAGGAACTGCAGAAGGTTAAAGCGGGCAGTGTCTTCTACGGTTACGAGAGTGGTGAGGTCTGGGCGTACGGAAATGGAACTGCCGAGATCAGGGGCAGTGTGGTTGTTAATGTGAGGGGTAACGGAACACTTACAGTTTCACCTTCAGAAGCGATTATTACAGTGGTAGGATTCGGAACTTCGGAAGAGGAGAATGGAACAGCGATTTTCAGTGGTGAAGGAAGAGCGGTTGTAAGAGGGGAAAATGTCATCGTGGTTATATCAGGAAACAATATTTCGCTGTTTGCAAAGGGTAAGGGCACTCTAATGCTTGACGGAGAAGGGGTGTACAGGGTTAAAAAACTTCCCGAGGAGGAAATGACTCAGCAGGAATACAATGAAACAACAGAGGTGTGTTTCGGAGTTTGCTGAGGGACTGGGAGATGTTGGGTGCGATAGATAATGTAGAGGTGATGTCATGAGGACAAAGGCAAAGGTTCTGGCAGTTCTGCTAATCTTGATGGCGGTCTTGGTGCTGGGGTGTGCAAAAAAAGAGACGACTGAAACACCTTCTGAATCAACAACCACTCAAACCTCATCGAGCTCTCAGACAGACCAGAGTACGGAGACGAAAACCTCACAAATTTCTGAAATAGCTTATGAAGAACAGAACGATCTGGAGAGCATAGCGAACGAGATGCAGGAGATTGAACAACTTCTGAATGAGCTTAATGAGCTTGAGAACATAAATTTTAATGTGAGTTAGTGTTGAACTGCATGTAAGCGAAAGAGTTATCACACTCCCTTTATTATTTATTTTCATGTCGTTGAAAGCACTTTTTCTAGTGGAAAATGATTTTGAGGATTTAGAACTCTTCTATCCTCTCTATAGGCTACAGGAGGAAGGTGTTAAAGTAAGGATTGCATCTTCGAGTAAAGAGTCGAGGACAGGGAAACACGGCTATGCGGTAACTCCGGACCTGACCTACGGGGAAGTCAGGGTTGAAGATTTTGACATTCTCGTTTTGCCCGGAGGCAGATCACCCGAGCGGGTAAGGATTCACGAAAGAGCTGTAGAGATTGTAAAAGAATTTTATAAGAGTGGAAAGATGATTTTTGCTATTTGCCATGGTCCCCAGCTTTTGATTTCTGCAGGTTTAATAAAAGGAACAAAGGTGACTGGCTGGATAGGGATAAGAGATGATTTAAAAGCATGTGGTGGAATTTATGAGGACAGAGAGGTTGTGAGGGATAAGAACATAATCACATCACGAATGCCATCTGATCTTCCGTTTTTCTGCAAGGAGATGATTAAAGAGATAAGAGAGATAAAGGAATTCCACAATGGTTAGTTGTTACCGAACAGCTACGGATGCGTGAATATAGCATGCACTACCCTGTTTTCGATTTTTTCAATTCTGCAGAATCCGAATCTCTCGAATTGAACCACATTTCCAACATCATTTTTTACATTTGGTTCAACCAATCCTTTGTGCTCTTTATCAGATATGACAATGCATTCAAAGTTATTTTTTTCGGGTAGCCAGTGGATGATGTTTTTTCCTTTTTTAACCTCTTCAGACATCTCAAATCCTTGGAACTCAAACAATCTCTCATTCAAGTCTATAGCTTTTAAATTGCAGAAGTCTTTCAGTCTGAGGAGGTCTCCTTCTCTCAGTTTGTTGAAATCATCTTGAGAGATGTATACTCTACTTCCACCCTCAAGAGATCTTTTGGTTCCTTTTTCTGGGTTCAGAGGTAGTTCAACTTTTGTGTTTGCATCATCTATGCCCGAGATCGTGATTAATATTGGATCCTCAACGAAGAAGTAGCGATTTGCTATTTTATCGATAATTTTTCTGTTCTCAGCATACAGATTTTTCAAGCTTACCGAAACATCGTTCTCTCCAACACCGAGTGATAGAAAGAATCTCTTAATTGCGGTCTTATGGAAACCTCGCCTCCTCAAAGCCAGTAAGGTGGGAACCTTGAAGTCGTCCCATCCCTGAAAGATTCCCTTCTCTATCTCCTTCTTTATCGAACTCGTGGATAGCTTTCCGAACTCATGGATCTTGACTCTCCCCCAGTGTTTGGTTACAGGGTACTTCCAATTAAAATACTTGTATACATACTTCTGCCTTTTCTCGCTGTCTATCAGGTCTTTCCCTCTTATTATGTGGGTTATGCCATTGAGGTGATCCTCAATTGCGGATTCGAAGTCTAGTGTTGGATATACACAATATTTGTCTCCTGTCAGAGGATGGCTCTCATAAATTATTCTAAAAGCAACCCAATCTCTTATAGCCGGATCTTTATGTCCCATATCTGTTTTTATCCTTATAACCACCTCTCCTTCATCGTATTCACCATTGAGCATTTTATCCCAGATCTCCAAGGATTCCTCTGGAGNTAAACTTCTGTGGGGACAGTCAATACCCTTCGACTTGAATTCCCTGAATTCGTCTCTACGACAAAAGCATGCGTAAGCACATCCCATCTCTATAAGTTTTTTTATGTAATCATAGTATATTGGGATTCTTTTGGAAGCGTAGATGATCTTATCTGGCTTGTAACCCAGCCACTCGTAGTTTTCAATGTACCACTCGTATGCGGAAAGCAAAGGTCTTTTTGTTCTTGGATCGGTATCATCAAATCTTAAGATGAGCCTCCCCTCATACATCTTTGCGTACTCTCCATTTACGATCATTCCTCTAACCGAACCAAGAGTTGGGGGACCGTTTGGGTTTGGAGCAAATCTCATCACAACTTTTCCCTTTTCTGCATTCGGTAATGGAGGTAGCGAAATCTCCTTTTTCTCCTCTTTTCGCTCCTCTTTGTATCTTTCAAATAGCTTCAGCTTCTCACTCTCGTCGAGTCTTTCGAACTCATCGATCACCTCTCTAACTACAGAAACGAGCTCCTTAGCTCTTCTCTTCAATTCTGGTTTTTCAGACAGTATTTTTCCCATTACTGATTTTAAATCAGCTTTTCCATATTTTGATGCGTTAATGGCAGTGTATTTAAGAATAACTTCTCTGAGATCCTCTTCTGCAGAACCTCCGTTCATCGTTACACCTCTACTATTTTTCTAACTGATCGGAGATTTAGTGCTCTTCAATTGGCAAATTGAAATTCTAATCATGCTTTAATACTCTCTTGTAACGAGATAATCCGCAATAGAGATCAGCAAATCTTTTGCTGGGGATGGTGGGAGTATGTTCAGCCTCTCCTTTCCCCTGTTCACAAACTCCATTGCTTTTTGAGATGCATAGGCTATTGCACCGTTCTCTTCAAGCATTCTTACAGCCCTCTCAATTTCATCCTTAGATGCCTTTCCTTTCCCAAATATTTCTGGTATACAACCTTTTTCGTAAGCTTTTATGGCGATTAAAGTTTTTTTACCTTCCACTATGTCGCTACCCCAATCCTTACCGGTTTTTTCCTTTCCAACCAAATCGAGCACATCATCATGGATTTGAAATCCTATTCCTGAGAGAACTCCGAAGTCCCAGAGTGCGCTTACAACCTCTTCTTTCTCACCAAAGAGAATAGCGGGAAGGGAACATGATGCAGCTATGAGCACAGAAGTCTTTTTCTTGACCATCTCGATGTACTCCTCTTCGCTGACCATATCCCTCTCTTCAAAGCTCATATCCATGTACTGCCCCTCACAGATCTTCACGCAGACATCTGCAAGCAACCTCATGCCTTTGATGAGGCTCTCACTATCCACATTGCAGAATGTCATGATGTAGAATGCTTCCGAGAACAGCGTATCTCCTGCAAGAATTGCGGTAGGCTCACCCCACAGTGTGTGAACGGTTTTAACACCTCTTCTCGTTTCATCTCTGTCCATTATATCATCGTGAATTAGTGTGAAGTTGTGGATTGTCTCAATTGCAACTATTGCGGGAATAATTTTACGGTAGTCCTGCCCAATAGCCTCACAAACGATCATGGACATAACCGGTCTAAGTCTTTTTCCACCAGCTTTGAAGAGATGTCTTGTAGCTTTGTACAGTCCTTCAGGCTCCTTTAGTGGTAAAAGCTCCTTTATTGCTGAATCGACAATCTCCGCTCTTTTTGAAACCTCCTCCTTTATTTTTGATTTCATTTCCATGGTCTTGTTAGCCATCTTTAAACCTCCTCTCTCTTGGAACTCATCATCTGAAGCCTCTTATTATCTGTTGTTTCATCATCTCTTACCTCTCTTGCCTCTCTTATCGACATCTCTCGGATCTTTCACCTCTTCCTACAGAATTCCGGTAGACTGATTCCTTTTGATTCAAGGTAGTCCTTGAATTTTCCATAAACTATGATCCGTTTATTTCTCAAGTCTTTAATTTTTCTGCTGGCAGTCAAAAACATTGCAACTTTTAAACCTTTCTCAAAATACCTTATCGTTCTCAGCACCTCGTCTGATGATACCGTTGCCGGATGGAGGAAGGGGAGTGCGGAGCTACCTATTTCCGCTCCTATTGCTAATGCTTTGGCAACATCAAGTCCGCTTCTGATACCACCGGTTGCGATTATCGGCAAGGTGTTCCTACACTCAACTATCGAAAATGCTGTAGGAATCCCCCAATCCCAAAAATCAACACCGATGTTTTTTGTGATATCATCTCTTGCTCTGTAGTACTCTACTCCAGTCCAACTCGTACCGCCTGCACCTCCAACATCTATGGCCGAAACATCACAATCCCTCAGCTTTTTGGCAACTCTTTCCGATATGCCTCCGCCGGTCTCCTTTACAATAACTGGGACTTTTAAACCATCCACAACATCTCTTATTGCTTGATATCCCCCTGAACTGTTCACATCTCCTTCTGGTTGGACTACTTCCTGCATAAAGTTTAGATGTATTGCTATCGCATCTGCATCAATCATCTCTACAGCTTTTTCTGCGTATTCGACTCCATGCTCGATGATTTGAGGCAATCCGATGTTTGCGTAAACGAACGCCTTAGGGGCAAANTCCCTAACAACTGTAAATGTGTCTACAACATCCCCATCCTCCAAACCAGCTCTCTGGCTTCCGACACCCATACCAATTCCGGATTCTTCCACCGCAATTGCGAGGTTTTTGTTAATCTCTTTGGTTTCTGGGTGTCCACCAGTCATCGACGCTATTAGGAATGGGAACGACAGTTTCTTACCCAAAAACTCTGTTTCGGTTTTTATATCATGAAAATCCATCTCTGGAATCGAATCGTTTATGAACGATATGTCCGAGAATCCCGAATATTCGGATTCAACCTCCTCCTCCAAGCATATTCTTATGTGGTCGAGTTTTCTGTTTGAAGTTAGGTTCAATTTTTTTGAACTCATCATTTCACCTGACTTGCAAGTCCTTGCAAGTCCTCATGAGTCCTCACAAGGACATTTTCTTCAGTTCTATAAGTTTTATATGATTTCCGATTGATAGTTTTTTGTTTGATAGCTCTTTTTATATCCTCTCTAATCGGCTTTTAGGAGGGTTCCCACAGCCTCTCCGTTGAGAAATTTCATTGTTTCTCCATCTCTTCTGCCGTTAAATATTCTAACTTCCGCATATTTGGATTTGTGGAAGATCTCAGATAGTTTCCCGATCATACCTCCGGTTACATCGGATTTGCTATCGTCTCGAGACTTCGAGTTCATAAGTTTGCTGAACTTCTCCGTGTCGATAGTTCTCTCAACCTCTCCATCTATTATCACTCCATCCATGTCGGTTGCGAACCCCACTCTAATTCTGTATCTACCCGTGGATCTCAAAGATTCCAACAATTCGGAAACGATCTTGTCCCCTGAAACAACCTCGAAGAATTTCTTATCTGGGTTGTAAACCATATCTCCATGAGTGATGGGAATCATCCCCTCTTCNAGTGAGTATATGATCCTGTTCAAATCGAATTCGAGTTCGTTCTCTTTCCCAATAGTGAAGCTTGAAAACGGGTGTATTGGGTAGGGCTTTAAGTTGCTATTAATTAATGCCTCGCAAAGGATCGTGTTCAGTTTTTTGCACGACAGATGGGTTCTAACAACCCCTTCCAAGTCCTTTGTGTTGAGCAGGCGGTACTTTTCCACATAAGGATGCCCGAATGAACCCGCACCATGGACTATGATTAAGTTTCCTTTGGCTGATCTCTTTTTCCACTCGCCTACCTCCTTTGAGACTCTCCTTATGTCCNCTAAGAGTGGCTTTTCGAACACACCTTTTCTTTTTTCTGTTATGACCGATCCACCGATCTTCAGGATAATTAAATCTTCACTCAACCTTTGCACCTTCCTTCTCGGGCTTTACGAAAAATGCATTTGGAAATACTTTGGTTACCTCCGTTAGCTTCTCGAGGTCTCCTATTGCAATCACACNCCCCCCTCCTCCCGCTCCTGTTAGCTTTGAGGGAATGCCGAGGCTGTTCAGCTTCATGACTATCTCGTCGATTTTCTCACTGCTTACCCCTATGGACTTTAAGAGGCATTGGTTCATCCTTATCAACTTTGAAATTTTATCGTTGTTGAGATTCTCGAGATGTGGTATCGCAACACTTGTGATGCCTCCTATTGCGGACATTATACTGTCAACCACATCTGGGAACTCTTTTCTAAGGCTTGCAACTTTTTTGACCATGTCTCCGGTTATTGATTTCTCTTCCGTATTTATAACCAAGAAGTAAACCTTCCCTATGTTTACGGGCTTTCTATCGGGGATCAACCAGCATCCACCATAAGTTGAGATGAAGGGATCTGTTCCACTTCCGATTCCTTGGACATCCAACTCCACCTTTCTTGCAATCTCATATATTTCCTCGTTCGTCAGAGATGCCTCAAATTCTGCATCAAGTGCCTTTAAAACCGACACTGTAACTGCAGAAGAGCTTCCAAGTCCTGATGCAACCGGAATTTGACTTTTAATCTCGATATCCGCGCCCTTTATCTCTTTAATCTCCATAAATCTTTTAATTGCGTAGCTGATGTAAGGGTGTTTTTCAAAGTCAAGCCCGGTGATACCAATCGGGGAGGATATTCTAAAATCATCCCTCTTCTTCACATCTGCAAAGCACCTCAAATCGATTGCGGTTACCAAAGCCTTCTTCCCATAGACAACTGCATGCTCTCCAAAAAGGAATATCTTCCCGGGGGCGGATGCCTTCATTAGCCTAAGTTCTCAGCGAGTATTTAAAAATATTTGGTTTTTTGGATTTTAGAGTTCCAACGGGTTACTTGGGCTTGGAAGAGAAGGGAGTTGAGGGAGGGTTTGGGAAGGACTGGAAGGGATTGGATACAGAATCTAAAAAGCTGTTAAAGGCTAAAAGAACAGAGAATTCAATCCGAACTACATGCGGTAAACCATACTGTACGCGTGCTTTCCTATGCCGTAGTAGTGCTTTATAACATCATGGATTCTGAAACCCATTGTTTTGTAGTATGAAACGAGCCTCGCTTGGTTTACCGCAACCTCGAGCCATACACTGTCAAAACCGATGCTCCTAGCAAACTCAATACACTTTTTTACAAGACTCCTACCGATTCCTTGGTTTCTGTACTCCTCTTTAACCGCAACGGATCCTATTTTGAACTCATCATTCCAGTAAGCTACACTTAATCCTGCAATCTCTCCATTGACCTCTGCTAAAAAAACTTTCTTATGGTATGGTTTGGTTGAGATATTGACGAAAACGCTCAATCCAAGAATTTCGTATTCGAGGTCGATTACATCTTCAACCTCGTCGTCTTTCATTTCCCGGAGGTGGATTGAAATCTCCACAACAAAACTATATCGTCTAATTTAAAATTTTTTCGGTTAAATACAAACCACATTTAATTTACACCCCTGCATATGTTTCGTTTTATGATAAACTAACAACCCGAAAATAAATTTTTCACTAAATTTATTGTCGAATTTTTGGTTATGTTTCAGAGTTTTGTGGAATTTATGCTCTTCCATAATATTTGTGCTTCTTCTCTGCTCTCTCTTGCATGGCTACATTCTCGCCGAACCTCTGTTGCCTACTTTCTGTGTTCATCTGTCGGTGGTAGCACTCCAACCCATTCAGCACTCTGACCCCATTCCAAAATTATATATTCAAATCCCTATTATGGTGTTTGAATGCTCACCAAGGAATTGAGAGATAGTGTGATGTTTGCGGTGGACAGGTCTTTAAAGAGTCGGCATAGGTTCGTTTTATTCCTCTGCTCCAAGGAATTCGATAAGAATCTGCTGAAGCTATCCCGGGATATTTTTGAGATGTATTATCAAACCTATCAGGCTTTAAAGAATAAAAAGAGCTTTAAAGGATTGTTACTTGCTGGAAGAACGAAATTTTTAGAATTTCTCGAAGGAACAGGAGTACTTGACTTAAATATCTTTTCGAGGAGAATACACTTTAAAGACTCCGAGAAGGTGTTAGGAGAAACTTACAGCTCGTTAATTCTCGATTTGTTTGAGGGTTTTAGTCCCAATGATCTGGGGATACTGATTGAGACTGTTGAGGAGGGAGGGATGATCCTCGTACTCTCTCCACCAATTGATCACTGGAATTTCAAGCTCAGCAAGTGGCATGAAGAGCTTGTGAGCGAGCCCTACTCAAAGGAGGATGTGGTTCCGAGATTTTACAGAAGGTTCATTGAAAAGACTATGGAGATGGATGGAATAATTATTTACGATGTTGATGGGTCGAAGGTAATTAAGGAATTCAAGCCGTCCGAGTTCTACGAAGAGAAGGTTGAACTCGAAATACCCGAGGCAAAGAGAATTAAGCGGAAACTTTACAAGTTGTGTGCAACTCAGGATCAGATAGAGGTCCTCAGAGCTTTTGAGACATTTTTCGACTGGAAGGATGAGAGGAAGGAGAAAAAGGTTGCGGTTATAACAGCGGATAGAGGAAGGGGAAAGACCGCAGTTCTTGGCATACTCACACCCTTCATAATCTCGAGAATGCAAAGGGTTTTGAAAAGACCTGTGAGGGTAATGATCGTTGCGAACACTCTTCAGTCGGTACAAACTTACTTCAGGTTCCTGAAGCTTGCTTTAACGAGGCAGGGATTTTCAGACTGCAAGTTCAAGGAGTCTGGAGGGATGGTTACGGTTGTAACTGGGAGACACCTCAGGGTAGAGTATGTTGTGCCGAGAAGGGCGGTGGTGGAAGGGAAGTATGCGGATGTTGTAATAGTGGATGAAGCAGCGGGAATCGATGTCTCAACCCTGTTTAAGATAATAGAGGAGGTGAAGTATGCAATCTTCTCATCCACAATACACGGATATGAGGGTTCGGGGAGGGGATTCAGTGTTAGATTCCTCAAGAGGCTTGAGAGAGATGACAGGGTTGAGGTTGTAAGATTGCAGTTGGAGGAGCCGATAAGATATGGAAGGGGAGATCCCATCGAGAAGTGGCTTTACAAAACATTGCTTCTTGACTCCAAGCCGGTCAAACTTGATGAAAGGGATATCGAGATGATAAATGAGGGCAGACTGAACTTTGAATATCTTGACAAAGAACGCTTACTATCGGATGAAACCCTTCTCTATGAGTTCTTCGGAATTTATGTGCTCGCTCACTACAGGAATAGACCATCTGACCTCGTAATTCTCTTTGATATGCCAAACCACATTGCATTTAGGGTAAAAGTTGAAGAGAAGACTGTTTGCTCACTTCATGTTGCAATTGAAGGTGGGATAAATGATGAGTTGATAGAAAAGATGTCCACAGGATACAAGCCCAAGGGGCAGATAATTCCGGACATGGTTCTAAAGCACCACTGGAACCTCAGCTTTCCGAAAACCAAAGGATTGAGGATAGTCAGGATTGCAACCCATCCCGATGTGATGGGGATGGGCATCGGAACTTTCGCATTAGAAGAGCTTCTTAAGTGGGCTAAGAGGAACGGATATCACTGGGTGGGGTCCGGTTTTGGTGTATCCCCTGAATTACTATCTTTCTGGGAAAAATCCGGGTTTGTACCGATTCACATCACCCCTCAAAGGAATGAGGTATCTGGAGAATTTACGGTTGTTGTTGTCAGGGGCTTAAGAAAGGACATCACCAAGCTGGTTTCCTCTCTCAACTTCAACCTCGTCAAGAGAATCGTCGAATATCTGTCGGATGAGTTGAGAGAGCTCGAGTATGATGTCGCTATAAAACTTCTCAGGTTGAAGGGTGAAAATTCACCCCAGAAGCCTCATATTTCTGAAGTTGATAGGTTGAGAATGGAGAAGTATGTGGATGGTATAAGCCTTTATGAGTATGTTTCTGACATTGTTAGACCGATCGTTAGGTACTACTACCTCAAAAATGAGAAAGTGGGTCTTGATGATCTTGAGGAGAGGGTACTGGTTACGAAGTGTCTGCAACTTAGAGGATGGTGGGAGTTCGGAGAACTGCTCAGAGAGGGGAGAGCGTACTCCATACTTCACTCCGCAATATCAAAACTCTGGAACTGGTTTATTCAGAATTCAACTCAAACCTCAACTCGGGACTCTATTCAAGGCTCTATTCAGGACGCTTCTTCGGAGGGTGAATAAAGAATGAAAAACATGAAGAGTATCAATTTTGATGCAAAGTATGTTCGGAGAATTCTAAGTGGGGAGAAAAGAACAACGATACGAAAAGGTATAAAGATTGTGGAACCGAACTCGGAAGTTGTTTTAACNACTGATGGTGGAGAATTCGGAAAAGCCATAGTTAGAAAAGCTATTGTAAAGAGGATATCAGAGCTTAATGAGGAAGAAGCCAAGCTCGATGGGTTTAGTTCAAAGGATGAGTTGTTAAAGGATCTAAGGAGAATTTACGGTAGCGTTGATGAGGATGATATCGTGACTGTAATCTATTTCGATGTTTTAAGTGAGTGAGGAGGTTTGGAATGAGCGGTAGAGCGGGTGGTAGCGACACAGTTCGAGGAGTGAACACGAAGACAAGCGGTAGGAGCACCCCTCNTCAAAAGCTTAACCCTATGCCAATGTTCGACATCGCTAAAAAACCGTTCATAATCTTCTGGGAGTTGACGAGGGCATGCAAGCTTGCATGTAAGCACTGCAGAGCAAAAGCCCAGAGGGACAGGCATCCGGAGGAGCTTACGACCGAGCAGGCATATGATGTAGTTGAACAANTAAGGAGCTTTGGGGATCCATATCCCTTGATTGTAATCACCGGTGGAGATCCATTGATGAGGGATGATGTCTTTGACATCATAGAGTACGCTGTTAGCAGAGGGGTCAGAACAGCTATTGCATTCAGCGGAACTGATATTGGTAGGAAGAGTATAGAAAAGCTTAAATCTGCTGGCATATCGAGAATTGCGATCAGCCTCGATGCATCCACTGCAGAGATTCATGACTCTTTTAGAGGTGTTAGAGGAACTTTTGATGTGTCTATTGAGATTTTAAAGGCTTCCATGGATGTCGGAATACCGGTTCAGATAAATACAACCGTGACAACCCGAAACATTCGTGATTTGCCAGATATAGCAAAACTTGCGTTGAGGTATAATGTTGCATTATGGGATGTCTTCTTCGTAGTCCCAACGGGAAGGGCTAAAGCAGAGTTTATGCCCTCGTCACAGGAGTTTGAGGACATTCTTAACTGGTTGTATGATGTCACAAAACTCGGTTTGAATGTTAAAAGCTCAGCAGCAACTCATTTCAGGAGAATTGAATTGCAGAGGGAGAAGGGGATAAAGAATGTATCAGACCTCTACCACACTCTACGCGATGAGTTAAAGGAACTCGAACGGAGTAGAGATGAGGAAGGCATTATAGTCAGCGGAGGTAGAGGCAGAAGTCTGGTGAGAGATGGGATAAGGAGGATGATGGGTGTAACCGATGGAAGAGGCATGCTTTTCATAAGTCATGTTGGTGAGGTCTATCCGAGCGGTTTTCTTCCCTTGGTTGCGGGAAACATCAAAGAGACAACCCTTTCTAAGATATACAACGAATCGAAGATCTTTCGGGAGCTAAAAAATCCAGACATGCTGAAGGGCAAGTGTGGTATGTGTGAGTTTAGAAGAATTTGTGGTGGATCAAGAGCGAGAGCCTATGCCATGAACGGTGATTATCTGGCTGAGGAGCCAAGATGCATTTATCAACCCAGAGGAAGTTGAGATGAAACTTTAAGAGAACACACATTATCTTCAACCCTCACTTCTCGTACCCTCAGAATGAGCGGGCTGTTAGGGTTCGATGAGAAAACACCCGAGTCCATCGGCAAGTCATCATTATGGTTTAGATATGTTTATTAACAAAAGAACTTATTTTTAAGCATGAAGGCACTGATACTTTCCGGAGGACACGGGACTCGGTTAAGACCGCTAACTTACTCTCAACAGAAGCAACTCATCCCGGTAGCAAATAAACCGGTGTTATTTTACGCGATAGAGGATGTAATCGAGGCAGGGGTTAAAGAGATTGGAATCATAGTCGGACCAAATAAGGAGCAGGTGATGTCTGCAGTGAATTCTGTTGAGTGGCAGGCTGAGATAGAGTTCATCTATCAGGGNGAGCCGTTGGGACTCGCTCATGCCATTCTGGTTGCTGAAAGCTTCCTTGGTGATGATGATTTCGTGATGTACTTGGGGGATAACATCCTGAGAGACGGCATCGTGGATCATACCGAGAAGTTCAGCACCCTGAATCCCGACTCCTTAATCCTTTTAACTGAGGTTGAAGAGCCACAACGCTTCGGAGTTGCGGATCTCGATGAGAGTGGAAGGGTTAAAAAACTGGTTGAGAAACCTAAGGTTCCACCATCCAACTTTGCCTTAGCGGGAATATACTTTTTCAAGCCGATAATCCTTGAGGCATGCAAGAGCATTAAACCCTCGTGGAGGAATGAGCTTGAGATAACTGATGCGATTCAGTGGCTGATAGATAACGGATACAGGGTTGAGGCATCCATAGTGGAAGGTTGGTGGAAGGATACGGGCAAGCCTGAGGACATTCTTGAAGCNAACAGACTGATTCTTGACGGAATAAAATCGAGGGTTGAGGGAAAAGCTGTCAACTCTAAGATAATGGGAAGAGTGATAGTCCCGGAAACCACAACCGTCAAAAACTCAACCGTTAAAGGACCGTGCATAATCGGTGAGGAATGCGAGATAGTTGATTCGTACATAGGTCCCTTTACATCGATCGGTAATAACTGCAAGATCTTCGGCACAGAAATCGAAGACAGTGTTGTGATGGATGGAAGCCAAATTTTAAATGCAGGAAGAATTGTGGAGAGTCTGATCGGCAAAAATGTCAAGATAAAAGAAGTAGGTATGATGCCCAAGGGACACAGATTCGTTATAGGAGACAACTCGGAAATGATACTGTGAGTTAAATACTTTAAGTTTTAAGTTAGAGTGTCAAAGTTGGAGTTTAAAGTGGGACTGGATGAAGACAAAGAACAAAGAGGAGGGAAAAAATGCAGGTGCTTGTTACTGGTGGAGGAGGCTACATAGGTTCCATACTTATCGAACTGCTCCTTGATAGAGGGTACAAGGTTAAGTGCATAGACAGATTCTTCTTCGGGGAGCAGGTGTTGTCCGATNTGATCGGAAATCCGAACCTCACAACAATAAAAGACGACATCAGGTGGTTCGATCCAAGCAATATAAAGGGTGTTGATGTTGTGATGGATCTTGCAGCTCTCTCCAATGATCCGAGCGGAGAACTTGACCCATCAAAAACCATGGAGATAAACTACAAAGGAAGGGTTAGGGTTGCAAATCTGGCTAAGAAGCATGGTGTGGAAAGATACATCTTGGCATCGTCGTGCAGTGTCTATGGATTTCAAGATGGGGTTGTAAACGAAACATCTTCGACGAATCCCCTGACAACATATGCCAAAGCAAATTTGCTGGCTGAGAAGGATGTTCTACCGCTCTCGGATAAAAATTTCACAGTTACTGTTCTGAGACAGGCTACCGTTTACGGGCTATCCCCTCGTATGAGGTTCGATCTCGCTATAAATGGTATGGTTCTCGGATTCTACAAGAATGGGAAGATACCGATCATGAGGGATGGAACGCAATGGAGACCCTTTGTACATGTTAAAGATACCTCAAACGCCTTCATAACAGTAATGGAAAGTGAGAAGGATCTTGTAGATGGGGAGATATTCAATGTTGGTAGTAACGATCAGAATATGCAGATTTTACCTCTTGCAAAGTTAATTGCTGAAGCCATAAATCTTCCCTTCAACTTTGAATGGTATGGCTCACCGGACACGAGGTCTTACAAAGTTGACTTCAGCAAGATAAAAGAGAAGCTGGGATATAAAACATCCTACACACCAAGGGAAGGTGCTAAGGAGGTATATGATGCTTTGGTCTCAGGGAAAATCACGGACAGCATCAAAACGAGAACTGTCGAGTGGTACAAGTATCTGCTAGAAGCTCAGAAGATCCTGAAGGAAGTTGAAATCAACGGTGTGATTCTGTAGGGTGGTATCTTGAAGGTGGTCGTGATCGGCGTGGGTCAGCTGGGGAGCGACATAGTAAAGTCTTTTGAAGAGGAGTACGAAGTCATCCCTTTAGCTCATTCCGATATTGAGGTTTCCGATTATAAAAGTTGCGAGGTGCTGAAGGGTTTGAAGCCGGATGTGGTCATTAATACAGCAGCATATCACAAAACAGATGAGTGTGAGGACTTTCCGGAGAAAACATTCTCCGTAAACGCCCTTGGAGCGAGGAATATTGCCAAGGTGTGTGAAGAAGTGGGTGCTGTTAACATATACATAAGTACAGACTATGTATTTGACGGTGAAAAAGATGTGCCTTATAGCGAATCGGATGTACCAAATCCTGTAAATGTGTATGGAGTCAGTAAATATGCCGGGGAGATATTTACGAGAAACATCTCCAGCAGATACTACATTTTCAGGGTTTCGAGTCTGTTCGGTGTTGCAGGAGCGAGAGGGAAGGGTGGAAACTTTGTTGAGACTATGATAAAGAACGCCAAAAATGGCGTGGAGTTGAAGGTTGTGGACGATATTGTGATGTCCCCTACATATACGAAGGATGCATCCATGGCTATGCTCAAGGTACTTGAGAATGAGCTGGATTACGGCACATATCACATATCCAACAACGGATATTGCAGTTGGTATGAGTTCGCCAAAGCAATATTTGAGATCACGGGTATGGATGCAAGTCTGAAACCGATAACATCTGATGAGTATCCTACCAAAGCGAGAAGACCGAGGAATTCATCATTGAGTGTAGAGAAACTGAGGAAGATGGGGGTAGAGATCAGACACTGGAAATCCGCTCTAAGATCCTACCTTGAGGAGAAGGGACACATATGAGCATGGATACATCAGATGCTAAAAGGCTAATCTCGATGAACAGGATTTTTAAAACGGTTAAGGATAGGCAAAAAAAGAATCGGTGTAAAATACCTGACTTAGATGAGAGAGTTAATAGATTGAAAAAGGTTAGAGAATCTTCTGTTGGAAATTCTGAGTTATTGAAGACGGTAATTGAAAGCTTGGAGAGTAATGGATTTAGGGTTAGGTTTGCAGAGGATGGTGACTCTGCAGTTGAAATAGTGCTTGAGGAGATCGGTGATTCGGAGTTGGTTGTAAAATCGAAGTCAAACCTTACAAAAGAAATCAGCTTAACCGATAAACTCGTTGAAAGAGGTGTAGAAGTTGTTGAGACAGACATCGGAGATAGATTGATTCAGCTTCTTGGAGAAGAACCATCTCACCCGACGGGACCTGCATCCCACCTCTCGGTTGAGGAAATTTACCACAAGCTGAAGAGAATCAGAAACGATTTAGATANGACCCCCTATGACATAATAAATTTTCTCTTAGAGGACATTAAGGAATCCATAAGTAGAGCCAGAGTAGGTGTAACAGGGGCAAATGCGATAACCGCTGAGGGATCAATTTTAATCCTTCACAATGAAGGAAACATACATGAGATAATCAGGGGAAGTGAGAAGCTCATAGTTGTTGTTGGGATTGACAAGATATATCCTGATTTGGAGGAGGCTATAAACTCTGCCAAAATTCAGAGCTTTTATGCAACTGGAAATCCAGTCCCCTCATTCATAGAGGTAATAAGTGGTGTCAGCAAGACCGCGGACATAGAGAAGAGGTTGTACAAAGGCATCCACAACCCGAGAGAAGCAGTCGTTGTGGTTGTTGACAACGGCAGAAGTTACCTCATCCGGAATGGATTCAAAGAGTTGTTTTATTGCATAGGGTGTGGTAACTGTGTTATAAATTGTCCAGCGTATAGTGTACATGGTAAGGAATTTAAAGGTGGTAGATTTGCTTTATATCATGCTCTGTACAATAATAACTCCGATTTAAAGTTATGCCTCTCCTGTAAAAGGTGTAAAAAGAGCTGTCCTGTGGGGGTTGATATTCCATCGATGATAAGCAGGGTTAGGGAAGGAAATGAGTTGTACAACTTCCTGTACTCCCACGCCCGGTGGATCGTTAAATCATTTTATCTATCTACACTCTCACTGTGGTTGAAGGTAGGCGGGGTATTCGTAAATGAGGATAATGAAGGAAACGAGAGAAGCGAAGAAAGTTGTGGNGGTAAAGGTGGTGGGAGTTAAAGAGAATAAAGTAGAGAGAATAAAATAAATAAAAATAAAAATGAGTAATTGATTCAAAATCCAAAGCATTAGGGGGTGTTTTAATGTTGGAAGGAGTTGAGATAAAACCTTTGAAAAGGTTTGCGGACGAGAGAGGATTCTTTACAGAGATTATGAGGAAGGATTGGGATGTGTTTAGGGATGAGATAGTGCAGGCGAACTTATCCATAACCTACCCCGGTATTGTTAGAGCCTGGCACAAACACGAGAGGGGACAGGTGGATTACTTTGTTGTTGTTAGAGGTGCCCTTAAAATATGTGCCTATGATGATGAAACAGAGGAGCTGAATGAGATAGTTTCAACGGGTGAGAACCTGCAGGTTGTGAGAATTCCTGGACACTATTGGCATGGAATAAAGGCTGTGGGGGTTGAACCGGCAATGCTCATCTACTTTGTGAACAAGCTTTACGATTACAAAAATCCAGATGAGCTGAGAAGACCTTGGAACGATGAAACGATAGTGCCCAAGGTGATAAACGGTAGAAGCGATGATCCTCGATGTAACAAGCCGTGGGATTGGATGCATCCACCACATAAGTAGGATTCCACTGAAGTAAGGTTTGAGCACGGAGAGGAAATTAGAAAGTAGGTTGGCTGGGGAATAAAAACTATTTTTGATTTATTTTGCTCTCGGAGGTTAGAGTTGATGGTTTGATACTAAAAGGGATAAAAGCTTGTAGGATGTTTGTGGTACAGCACAAGAATAATAAGGGTGCGGTGAAAGAAGGAGGTAAATATAATAGACATAAATCAAGATGGTGACCAGTCTTGGATGAGGTTAACAAAGCTCTACAAGGGATTGCGAGAGGAACGGGAATAATATTTTTCGGAACGATAGTCTCGCTATTTCTCGGATTTCTTAGCAGGGCGATTATAGCGAGATATTTTCTTACTTCAGAGTACGGAATATATGCTCTATCTTTGACGATCTTAAATATAGCTGTGGCGATTGCAACAATCGGCATTCCTGCGGGATTGCCGAGAGAAATTGCATATTATCTTCAAAAGGATAAAAGAAAGGTTGAGTACATTGTGTCTTCAGCCTTTCTTTTAGTATCATTTTCGAGTATATTTCTGTTCTCACTCTTGTTCTTTAATGCAGAGGAAATTTCGATACTTTTTGGTGAGAAGGAGTTGGAGTATTCCCTTAGAATTATGGCTGTTGCACTCCCGTTCTTAAGTATGAGCGGAGTGGCAATATCTGTCTCGAGAGGATACGGGCGTGTTAAGGAGCAATTTTACTTCCAAAATCTGCTAAATCCGGTTTTGTATCTTGTTGCTATTATTTGTTTGGTTGTTCTAACTCATGACTTTATAGCGATCTTCTATGCCTATGTTTTGGCAGGGATTGTAACATCCATCATACTGCTCATGTATTCTGTAAAATCTGATCTCATAAAAATAGCTAAGGTTGACTTTAGGATAGCAAAAAGATTGCTATTTTTCTCTTTTCCTCTTTTTATATCCTCAATTCTGGCGTTTTTGATAACTTGGGCTGATACTCTTATGCTTGGATACTTTAAAGATGCTGAAATGGTTGGGCTATACAATTCAGCGGTTCCCTTAGCCCAGTTAGTTCCTCTCTTTCTTAACTCTGCAGGATACATATATATGCCTATAGCATCCAGTCTATATGCAGGAGAGAAGCTATCGGAAATGAAAAGGACGTATCAAATCCTCACGAAGTGGATATTTTTGTTTACACTACCCATCTTCAGCATAATGTTTCTTTTTCCAGAGGCGGTTATTAACTTCTTTTTTGGTGAGAAATACATATGGGCTGGAACAGCTTTAAGGATTTTAAGTCTTGGCTTTATGTTTCACACCTTTCTGGGATTGAATGGCTTGAGTTTAATTGTTATAGGTGAGAGTAATTTTATTTTAGTGTCCAATGTTTTAGTAACAATTATTAATATCGTTTTGAACATTGTACTAATACCGATTTATGGAATGGAAGGAGCAAGCGTTGCAACAGCATTTTCGTATATTGTTGGCAATACTATGGTCTCTCTCAAATTATACAGAAAAACAAAAATTCACCCATTCAGCTTGAATTATGTTAAACCTCTGTTAATCAGTTTCGTTTTGCTTTTAGTGATCCAGATGCTTCGCTTAAGTGTGCCAAGTATATGGCATGCAATTCC
>MTMT01000072.1 GCA_002010195.1 Archaeoglobus sp. JdFR-32 | reverse complement strand
ATTTTACAGAGATGCAAAAATTACTGAAATATATGAGGGTACGAAAGAGGTTCAGCTTAATACAATAGCAAAAGACTTACTTGGGAAGTTCAAGTAATCCAGAAGAGAATTTTTTATAATCTGTGCTTTTTTACTTTTTTTCATTATGATGATGTGACAAAATTTTTCGAAAGTTTTTTATCTTAAAACTTGTCACTGTGAAAAAGCAGTGGGTGGGGGATAGTCCGTGGACGAAGGATTCAAGAGAGATCTAAAAAGATTGATGGATTACATAAGCTCCAAAGACATAATAAACTCATGGAAGTTATGGAGAAAGATTAACTTCAGACTGAAGCTCAGAATCTATGAATTTCTGAAGAGCAGGCGTTACTTCGACTACTACCTAACCTCGGAGGANGAGACGAAGAAGATTGTTGAGGTTCTGAAACGCTATCTGAGTGACCCCTACTGCGATGCAATAACGGATGAAGCTTTAAAAACGATGAACCTCTTGGAGAACATAGAAGAGTTAATCCCGAGAAAAATGAAACCCGTACTAAGGGAGCTAATTTATGATTTCCAGAATTTAAAGAGGAGGGTTACATTCGACGATATTCTGCAAATCGAGACCGTTTCATCGAAAATCTGATATCTTCGTTTTTCCAAAAATTAATGATGCTAACCTCTATNGAGAATCTTATCCCGTGGAGGATCGTTAGAAGATGGGAGTGCAAGCACTGTGGAATGTGTTGCTCCGAACTCGATGTTCCTCTTACAGAAAAAGATGAGCTTTTGCTTAAGGAGTTCTGGAATATATCTTGGAAGTCTAAACTCGGCGTTTACCTCAAAAAAAGAGATGGAAAATGCATTTTTTATGACGGAGGGTGCAAAATATATTCGATCAGACCCATTGCATGCAGAAAATACCCATTCTATCTCAGAGAGAAGGGTTGCGAGCTATCAGAATATGGTATAAACGGTAAGAAGGTCCATGTGTTTCTCGATAAGTTCTGCTCTGGAATCGGATGCGGTAAGGATGTTCAGTCAGAGATAGAGAGGGTTATCTCCGAACTAAAGGCGATATCAAGCGAAAAAATTATGAGCTGGTTATAAATTTTTTGAATCATGAGGATAGTGGTTTATAGAAACAACCCTGCTGGGCAGAGGTGCAACATTTTGGCAGAGAATTTGCTTAATGCTGTTGCTGAGATCGTTGATGAGTTCAATAATCTGGAGATAGGCTTGGTGTACGTGGAAGAAGGTGATGAAATCGTTGCTCCCGCTTTAAAAATAGATGAGGAGTTGTTGGGAGAGAACATATCTATGGATGAGTTAATGGAGAGATTTTCAACCGAAAATTTAGTTGAATTGCTCAAAGAGAGAGCAAAATAACAAAAGTTCTTTTTTCAAAATTTTAATCAAGTAGGATGATTAAAAATCAAAAATCAAAAATCTTAAATCCCCCTCCCCAAACTTTTATGATAAACAATGGTGATAACCATGGAGGGCAAGGACATTAAGGAGAAAAGGAAGGAATGGGAGGAAAAATGTCTCGAACCATTTTTGAGAAAAGGTGGTGANAGAGAAGAGAAATTTGAAAACCTATCTTGGATTGAGATTAACAGAATTTATGATCCCTCTGATATTGAACATCTTGATTTTGAAAAGGATATTGGATATCCGGGAGAGTTTCCGTTCACAAGGGGTGTATACCCAACAATGTACAGAGGTAGACTATGGACGATGAGGCAATTCTCAGGCTTCGGTACCGCTGAAGATACAAACCAAAGGTGGAAACTGCTTTTAAAGGAGGGGCAAACAGGACTTAGTACCGCCTTCGACTTTCCAACCTTGATGGGTTTGGATAGTGATGATCCGCTTTCCGATGGGGAGGTTGGAAAAGTTGGAGTCGCAATAGACACACTGAAGGACTTCGAGATTCTTTTCGACGGAATTCCGCTTGACAGAGTTTCCACATCGTTCACGATCAATCCGCCCGCGGGAATCATACTCGCGATGTACACAGCCATTGGAGATGCTCAAGGCGTTCCAAGAGATCAGCTAAGAGGAACTATTCAAAACGACATGCTTAAGGAATTTCACGCCCAAAACACACTCGTTCTACCACCAGAGCCATCCGTTAAGATAATAACCGACATATTCGAATGGGGTGTAGAGAATGTACCGAAATTCAACCTGATAAGCATAAGTGGCTACCACATAAGGGAGGCTGGTTCAACTGCGGTTCAGGAGCTTGCCTTTACAATTGCAGATGGCATGGCTTATGTTGAGGCTGCAATAGAGAGAGGAATCGACATAGACAAATTAGCCCCGCAACTAAGCTTCTTCTTCAACTCCCACAACGATTTCTTCGAGGAGATAGCGAAGTTCAGAGCTGCGAGAAGAATGTGGGGTAAGATCATGCGAGATGAGTACGGAGCGAAGAATCCAAGATCTTGGTGGCTGAAATTTCACACACAGACCGCAGGATGTTCTCTAACAGCTCAGCAACCCCTAAACAACATAGTCCGAACCACGATACAGGCAATGGCAGCGGTGCTTGGAGGGACTCAAAGCCTACACACGAACAGCTTTGATGAGGCTTGGGCTTTGCCGAGNGAGGAAGCGGTAAGAGTTGCTCTGAGAACCCAGCAGATCATAGCTTACGAGAGTGGAATTCCAAACACAATAGATCCCCTTGCTGGAAGCTACTATGTTGAATGGCTCACGGATAAGATGGAGAAACTCGCATGGGACTACATCGAGAGGATAAGGAAGATGGGAGAAGGAAGTATGCTGAGAGGTGTTCTTGCGGGAATCGAGAACGGGTTCTTCGTAAAGGAGATAACGAATGCCTCTGCAAAATTCCAGAGAGAGGTTGAAGAGGGTAAAAGAACCATCGTAGGTGTGAACAAGTTCACAATCGAGGAGAAACTGAAAATACCCATCCTGAAAGTCGATCCAGAAGTCCAAAGAAGACAGATCGAAAGGCTGAGAAAGATAAGGAAGGAGAGAGATGAAGTGAGCGTAAAAGAGGCTTTAGACTGGTTGAGGAGCAGTGCTGAGAACAATGAGAATGTTATGCCTGCTATCCTCTCCGCGGTAAAGGCTTACGCGAGTGTTGGAGAGATAATGGGTGTGCTGAAAGAGGTTTACGGCACATACAAGAAACCAATAATCATCTGAGGTGGTTCCCATGGAGAAGAAGATCAGAGTTCTCGTCGCAAAGGTAGGGCTTGATGGGCACGACAGAGGTGCAAAGGTTGTAGCGAGATTCCTGAGAGATGCGGGATTCGAGGTTATTTACACCGGATTGCACAGAACCCCACAGGAGGTGGCTATGGCTGCCGTCGAAGAGGATGTCGATGTTGTNGGGATAAGCCTGCACAGCGGTGCGCATCTTACACTGGTGCCAAAGGTTTTGAACTACATAAGAGAGTACGGCGGAAATCCGGATGAACTCGTAGTCCTCGTTGGAGGAATAGTTCCTGAAGATGAGTTCGATGAGCTTAAAGCAAAGGGAGTGGACGGAATATTCATTCCCGGAACCCCTATTTCTGAAATAGTAGACTTCATAAACGAGAAAGTGAAGGAGAAAAGGAGCAAGTAAATATGTCAGGTTCGTGATTAAAATGCAAATTGATGAAATAGTAGAAGGTATTTTTTCCAAGAACAAGAGATATCTTGCAAGAGCGATAACCTATGTCGAGAACGAGTACCCTGAGGGAAAGGAGGTTCTTAAGAGGATATACCCAAAAACGGGTAAAGCTCATGTTGTGGGCATAACAGGATTTCCGGGTGTTGGAAAGAGCACAATAGTGAGCAAACTCACCCAAGAATTCAGAAAAAGAGGAAAAACCGTAGGCATCATAGCCATAGACCCGGGATCTCCGTTTACGGGTGGAGCTTTACTCGGAGACAGACTTAGAATGGATGGTCTCGACACGAATAGAAACCTCTGGATAGACCCNGGAGTATTCTTCAGGAGCATGAGTTCAAGAGGGCGAGCTGGTGGTCTCTCAGCAAAAACGGGAGATGCTATAAGACTGATGGATGCCTTTGGATTCGATATAATACTCGTGGAGACCGTTGGTGCGGGACAGAGCGAGGTTGATATCATAGAGGTCGCAGACACATCGATAGTTGCACTGATGCCGGAAATGGGAGACGACATCCAAATTAACAAAGCGGGAATCCTTGAAATAGGTGACATATATGTGGTTAACAAAGCGGACCTCGGAGGAGCAGACAAAACAGAGAGGTGGATCAAAGCGATGCTGATGATGGATGAGGAGGCAGTTCAAATATTATCTCAAACAACCCATGCACACGAGCTTGAGGTTCAAAGTGGGGAAATTTTTGAGAAGATCAAGAGATCTGGCTGGAAACCACCGGTCATTAAAACCGTTGCAGAGAAAGGTGAAGGGATTTCTGAGCTTGCAAACGCAATAGAGAACCATTTCAAATATTTAAAAGACTCTGGAAGACTTTTGGAGACGAGAAAGAAGAGGTTGAGCAGAGAGATGTTGGAGATCCTCGTCGATGAAATAAAGGCATATCTGAAGAGCAGTAAGGTTGACTTTGAAAGAATCGTCGAGAAAGTTGCTAAGAATGACTTGGATCCGCATACAGCTGTTGAAGAGCTTTTAAAAGATATCTTGAAGAATTAGGTGAGATATTGAGTGGGGATCTGAGTAGATACTCAAATAAAGATGTTAGAAAAACCCATCTTCTAGACAGAACGCTCGTGGATAAGGACTCGGAACTTATCGAGGGTCTCGGAATTCTTGATGAGGCTAACGCATTCATAGGACTTGCAAGAGTTTTTTCGAAAAATGAAATGGTTAGAGAGTATCTCCAAAAAGTCCAAAGAGTGATTTTCAAAGCGGGACTTGAATTCGTATCGGATACTAAGCTTGAAGAAGAGGACTATTTGGACATCTTGAGGATGATTCAGGACTTCGAGAGAGCTGTAAAAAAACCTAAGGGATTCGTCTTACTCGAAAAGAACGAGAGTGGGGCGATGCTGAGCGTAGCGAGGGCTGTCGTCAGAAGAGCTGAGAGGGGTGCAGTGAGATTGCAAAAAGCTGGAAAGGTGTCTTTAACGCTGGTGGAATGGTTAAACAAGCTTAGCTACCTCCTTTACCTCATGAACCTCAAAGAGATCGAGGAAGAGTACAGCTACATAGAGTTTGAAGGGCTTGAGAAGTGAGAAGATGGAAGACAAATGGAAGGAGTACAGTAAATCACTCGAGAAAAGCAGGGAATACCATAAGAGATACCACTTAGCAGTCTCCAATCCGCTCAGACGGAAGATTCTAAAACTAATTTCCGAGGGGAAAAAAGAAGGGGAGATCCGAGACGAATTAAACCTGAGTGAGAGGGAGCTTGAGTTTCATCTCAAATTTTTGGAGCACGGATTCTGCATCGAGAGAGATGGGGACAATATACAGCTAACAAAAGAGGGGGAAATAATTTTTTATGTAGATGATACAAAATAGATTCAGGTGTTTTCATGATTACTGCGATTGGTCAACTCAGAATCCTTCCCGACAGAAGAGTGAACTTAATGAAAGCATTAAGCTTAATCAAAAGAGCCCTACAAGTCAATTCAAAGATCGTAGTTCTTCCAGAGCTATTTAACACGGGTTTTTATCCTGAGAGCTACGAGGAGGTGGAGAGAAGAATAGAGGATGAACTGGACTTCATCCTAAAGCTTTCAGAGAGGAAGGATATCGTTATTATAGGTACCGTTGCCGAAAAAGAAAGAGATATGCTGTATAATACCGCAGTAGTGATATACAGGGGAGAAATCTTGGAAAAGTACAGAAAAACGCACCTCTTCCCGCTAAACGAGGAGAGAATTTACTTCCAGCAAGGAGATGAGCTTAAAGTCGTTGAGACCCCTTATGGAAAGNTCGGACTGATGATNTGCTACGAGCTTAGATTTCCAGAAATCGCAAGATACCTGACAAAAAAAGGTGCAGAAATACTTGCAATTCCAGCAGAGTTCCCTGCAGAGAGAATAAACCACTGGAAGGTTCTCCTGAGAGCGAGAGCTATAGAGAACCAATGTTATGTTCTCGGAGCCAATTGCGCTGAAGGTGAGGACAAATATCCCGGGAGCTCAATGATTGTGGATCCATGGGGAAATGTCTTAGTTGAAGCTGGAGATAGGCAAGAGGTCATAATGGCTGATATAGACATATCCGATGTTGGAAAAATTAGAAAAGAGTATCCATTTCTGAAGGATTTTAGGAGAGAGCTTTTCAAAGATGTTTTTATATTCGAGGATTGAGAGCAAAAATTATTTATTTTTTGCATATTAAAGAGAGATTATGAAGGTTGTTTTCGACGAGAGATTTTTTGAGGTTTATACTTCTGATCCCGCATCTTCAGCAGGTAGAATGGAATCTATATTAATGGAAATCCAAGATTACGAGTTTGTCAAGCCAGATACTGCTACAGAAGAGGATGTGCTTCTCGTACACACACAATCCCATCTCGACTTCGTTAAGAGTATGCAAAAAGTTTACGAGATGGCAATACTGGCTGTAGGTGGTGCCATAAAGGCTGGACAAATTGCATTTGAGAGACCAGCTTTCGCCCTCATACGACCACCGGGACACCACGCAAGTCCGGAGAGTTCATGGGGATTTTGCTACTTCAACAACATAGCAATAGCTGTCAGAAAGCTTCAAAATGATGGTGGGATTGAAAGAGNGGTAGTAGTTGATTTTGATTTGCACTACGGAGATGGTACCGCAAACACATTCCAAAATGATGAGTCGGTAAAGTACTTCCATATGCCCGGTGGAGAGATCTCAAAACTGGAAGAGTTCTTGGAGAGAGAAAACTACGATATTATTGCAGTCTCCGCTGGATTCGACAAACATATAGACGACTGGGGTAGCTACCTTGAAACCGAAGACTACACTGAAATCGGAAAAATAATCAAAAGATNCGCCAAAGAATACTGTAACGGAAGGCGATTTGCTGTTCTCGAAGGAGGTTACAACACATCCGTACTGGGAAAAAATGTTAGAGCGTTTCTAAAAGGATTTGAATAGATACGAACTGCTTAGATCTACTCGTAATGTTTCCTCAGGAACTTTCTAATTTCTTCAGATTCGAGCCAGCCCCTATCAAGTCGATTTATTAGTTCCTCTATTTTCTTGCCAGATTTAAGGATGGTTTCTCTCACATATTCGTTGTCAACCATAAGCTCGGTTATCCCAGTTATAATAGCAAGAGGGTTTCTTATCTGGTCGAGAAGGATGGCAAAGGTTTCTATATTTTTATCAAGCTGTCTGAATAAAAGTTCTCTCTGTCTCTCAATCTCCCTTGCATTTATTGCAAATGCCAGATCATCCATTAATGTTTCGAAGATCTCTATTTCCTCTGCGGAGAGTTCCCTCTCCGAGTGAATGTCTGCAAAGCCTATAACTTTCGAATTTACCTTCATAGGAATCACATAGCAGTTAAACTCTCTTTTATCGAATGGGCAGATCTTCTTTCTTTCCTCTTTCAGTACTTTCAAGGTCTCTTTGCTCTCCAATGCTTTTATATGGCAATTTTCCATGTCCATCTCCGTCGGATGGGGTTTTAACTCAATCCCTCCGAACCCCTTCTCCACCAATCTTCCATCCTTAATGAGTGCGATCCAAATGGAGAAATCCCTTCCAAGTCCAGAGAGCTCCTTGCAAGTTCTCTCCAGTAGCAGAGATTCGTCTTTTTCCCTCGCTATAAACCTGTTTATCCTGTTTATGGTTCTCAAAAGATTTTGCAGATTTACGAAATCCGTTATTTCGTTCGCTATAACGATACAATAGTCCCTTTCAGCGAGTTTTACCGGAATAAATGTGTTTCTAAAGACTCTTCCCTTCCTCTCATCCTCAAAAGTCACTATATTTCCCTTCAAGGCTGTTTTGATGTGTCTCATTCTCAAATCAGCCACATCCTTCTCGAGGATGTCGTAAATGTTCCTTCCTGCTGGATCGAGTCCAAGACTCTTTTTCATGGCTGGATTTGCAGTTACGAAATTTCCTTCAGCATCAATTATCGCTATAAGGTTTGGAGTATTGTCAAAAATCTTTCTGAACCTCTCTTCACTCTCCATCAAGTTCTTTTCGAACATCCTCCTCTCTTCCTCAAGATCGATTGAGTACAGTGCAAAGGATATGTCTCCCGCAACTTCCCTGAAGAGATCTTGCTCCTCAACCTCATGAGCGAATTTTTCTGGAAGGGCTATACACAGCACGCCGTAAAGATTTTCTCTGTACTCGAGCTTGCAAGCAAACCTTTTTTCANCTTCTTTGAAAAGGATGCAATCAAAACACTCTGAATTTAAAACTGCAAAATCCTTTTCAAGAGCGATTTTGACNCACGGTAGGCTAAAGAAGTCTATTCTCTGAATTTCGTCGATTTTATCCTCCATTCCCCCATGGTATAGCGTTCCATCCGTAAGTAAAATGAATGCTCTTGAGTAAACCTCCGCAAGTGTCTTGCAAGCCCTCTCAAGCAACCTATTACGATCCCTCTCCCTCGTTATAAGCTGATTTACATTCCTAATGGATTTTAAAACGAGGCTTAGATGCTTTATCTTGTTCTCAGCTACCTTTCTATCAGTTATGTTCCTTGCAATTCCTTCTACCTCACCAGTTACCGAGAGCCACTCGATTATCTCAAACCAAATTATCCTCCCATCCCTTGCTACCCCTCTAAATTCCATTTTACTCGTTTCACCCTTCTTTACTCTTTGAAAGAACTCTCGTAATTTCGGCAGATCTTCCTCATATGCTATCATTTTCGAAGTTCTTCCCTTCAATTCATCTGGACTATATCCAAGTAATTCTGCAAATTTTGGATTTAAATCAATAAATCTACCCCTGTCGTCAAGAATGAAGAAGAGATCCTCAGCTTGTCTGAAGAATCTCTCAAATCTTTCCATTTTAATAAGGTGATCTTCATTCATTCTTACCACCCCAAAAGAACAAGATTTTATTAGCTATTGATGTTTTTAAGTTTTTCTTATTTAATAATAATTAATCAAATTAATTGTTCTTCGTCACAAGCAAAACACCAGCAATGACCATTATCGCCCCAACAAAAAAATAAAAATTCATCTCTTCTCCAAGAAGCAGAGATCCAGCTAATATGGATACGACCGGAATAGCTTGAAGATAAACTGATGCTTTCGAGGCAGTCATCTTATCGAGGACATAATACCACCCCATATACCCAACAACAGTTGAAAATATCCCGAGAAATACAACAGATAGCCATGTTGTTCCTGAAGCGTATGGAATGCCCCTTACGAACAACACCAAAGGTATCGTAGCAAAGATAATGCTGTATGATGTAAGAATGAGTGGATCGTATCTCCTAAAGAGAGACTTGCCGTAAATCGTGTAGAATGTTGCAGAAATCGAAGAGATGAACACCACAAAAACCCCCCATAGCTCGGAGAAACCTACTTCCTCGGAGCCAAATATTATCACAAAAACACCAAAAAGGGCGAGAACCGATCCTACGGTTTTCCTCAGAGTTATTCTCTCTTTAAGGAATAGAATGGATGCTACGAATATGAACACGGGAGCGGTTGATATAATCAAACTTGCCAAGCCGGAGGTTATGTATATCTCCCCATAATTCAAGCAAACATGATATGCGGTGATGCCCACAACACCAAGCAAAAACATTGGTCGCAAATCCTCTTTACTCAGATATGCCCGCCTCTTTACAATGTAGATAGCAAAAAACACATCCGCAATTAAAAACCTATAAAAGGTCAGTTCAAAAGGATTCAACTCCTCAACAGCAATTTTTATACCCGTGAACGCCAAGCCCCAGAACAATATCGTCAGGAAAAGTACAATGTATGTTCGCATTTNGGGAAATGATGAAATAAGAAATAATAATTTTACCNTTGCGAAAAAGAATGATTAATCTTTAACATTTTTGAGAAGCTTCCAAAAAATTTATATGGTTTATGAGAAACATCTCAATACTGAGATGTTGTCGATACTCAAGCAGTTGGCGCTGATGGAAGCACATAAGAGGGTTGTGAAGATTAGTTCAAAGGAGCTCGCAGACAAAATAGATCAAAGCTTTCAAACTGCTGCAAGAAAACTGAAAGAACTCGAAGAGAACGGATACATACTTAGAACTCTGGAGAAGGATGGACAGTACATAGTGATAACGGAAGAGGGAGAAAAGGTGTTATACAGAGAGTACTTGGACTACAAAAAGATTTTTGAGGGTGTTGAGGAGATTTTCATCAGAGGAAAGGTTTTCAGTGGTGTTGGAGAGGGGAGGTACTATGTCTCCCTCGAAGGGTACAGAAGACAATTCAAAGAGAGACTCGGCTTCGATCCCTATCCGGGCACACTAAACCTAAGGCTACCCAAGGAGCAGGCATACCTCAGAAGGAGGATTGACGAGGAAGAAGGAATTATAATCAATGGATTCGTAACCGAAGACAGAACATTTGGCGAGGTAAAAGCATTTAAGTGTAGAATTGGAGACTACGAGGGAGCGGTTGTTTTACCTCAGAGAACGCACTACCCAAAAGATGTTCTCGAGGTGATCTCTCCCGTAAAACTTAGAGAGAAATTAAAGCTTGAAAACGGAGATTTTATTGAGGTGGAGGTGTTTCTATGATTGACGAGGCTTTAAAGGCTTTTAGAAAGGGTGAACCCGTGCTTCTGTACGATTTCGACCACAGAGAGGGGGAAACAGATATCGCCATTCCCGCAATAAATGTTACTCCCCAAGATGTTGCGATGATGAGGATTGATGGTGGTGGGCTTATCTGCGTTGCAATTCACCCAATAGCAGGCGATAAGCTCGGCATCCCATTCATGCAGGAAATACTGATCTCTGCAAGCGAGAAGTACCCTGAATTACTGCCATTAAGCAGGGGTAACGACATAAAGTACGACTCGAGGTCCTCGTTTGCAATATGGGTAAACCACAGAGATACTTTCACAGGCATCACGGACAACGACAGGTCTCTTACGATTAGAAGGCTCGGGGAAGTTGTGGACATGGTAATGACGAACGGAGATTTTGAGCTTTCGTCAGAATTCAGATCCCCGGGACATGTGGCTATTTTAAAAGCGGCTGTAAACCTAACATACGATAGAGTTGGTCAAACAGAGCTTAGCGTTGCTTTAGCAGAGATGGCTGGAACCTCCCCCGCAGTAGCAATATGCGAGATGCTGGATGCAGAGACAGGAAAAGCCCTACCAAAAGAGAAAGCCATTAAATACGCTGAGGAGAAAGGAATACCGTTTGTAGAGGGCAAGGAGATTGTTGAGCACTACCGAGACTTTAAGGAAGTGAAAGTTAAGCTTTTTATTTGATTCTTATTAAATATATTGCTTCCTCTACATTAATCAAACACTCCGTATTCCCACCAAGGTCTAAATTACTTCCGAAATGAGTTCAGCCAACTCAGTCTTGGATTTGATTCTCATATTCCCNCCCACATCCCCAATATCAAAGTCTATACCCATCAACATCTCATTCAACACTCTTCTTCCAGCATCCCCATCAAACGAGTCGAGCAATATCCCGGATATACCACTGATGAATTTCCTGACAGTTTCATCATCCATTTCGTAATAACAAACATCCATCAAATACTCTGCAAGTTCTGGGGGGGCTCTAAAAACATCCCCCATTTCAACTCCCCACTTGGAGAACTGCCTAACCTTTATGGCAAAACCGAGTTTTTCAAGCTCTTCGAACAGCTCCAACGCACTATCATATATTACTACCGATGTAAGAAATCTGGAGATCAGCTGTTCCGGATCCTGCACATCACTCAATTCCTTAAGAGGGAAATTTCCCATCAANTGCAGTTTTGAAAGGATCGTTTTCACAGAATCTTCATTAAAAGGCTCGTATACTGGCTCCCTTATTGGCAAGCTCATCTCTCCCTTTCTATAAGTGCCTAGAGCTATGTAAAATACCTTCCTTCTGCCTATTCTGTCAACAACTTTCTCCACCTCTCTTTCGCAATTTTTAAGTTTGTGTTCGAAAACACTTCTCGCTATCTCTCTCCCATTATCGTTCAAGTAGTTCATCCTAACCTTCGGATGCTTCGTTTTCGGATGAGAGTATGCATAACCCATATTCTTTACTTCTTCTAACATTGGTATGTCCGGCTCGAGTTCAAGCCTTGTTCTCGTATCCTTGGTGTGAATGAAAACCTCTGGAAACTCCCTATAGGTNTAAAGAAGATACATTGAATTCAAGATCGCTATCCCTTCCCTTGCATCCCTGAAGGTCGACAGAAATCTCTCGGAGACATCATACCCTAAGATCTCATCAGTCCCTATGTTGAATCCGAAGTTCTCTTTGAAATACTCTACGAACTCCTGAGGTTTGCAGAAGATGATTTTTCCCTTCTCATCCCATTCCCTTCGGCAAATTATAAAGTTCAGTTTTTGAGGATGGAATCTAAGTCTTCTTACACCAATCTCAGGATTTTTCCTGCAAACCGTTGCAGAAAATGATTTTTCTCCTCTCCTGCCGGTTACAACCTCCCCATACGGTGTGTAGATTCTCTTCGTTCTGAGTTTTGCCAGTTTAAATGTAAGAAGGATTTTGAATGAGTCCATTGAAGTTAGAAACCGTAAGGGGTTTTAAAATTGTTTTGTATCAATGGAAATCATTCTGGATTGCTCGAATATTCTATCACTATTGTTTATACTATTTTCCTAAATTTAGGATAATGTTTCACTTAGATGTGCATTGAAAAAATATATTTCAACTATTNAAGGTCGGAAAGCTTGATTTACTATTTATCTCCNCAATCCAAACACGAACTTAATTTTTTTACATTTACCAAAAAAGTTAAATAATACTCTCAAGAGTCTAACTAAAAATTTCTTAAGGGGGTGGTTTAGATGGTGGATGCAAATATCCCTGCAGAGCTGAGTGCTCTGCCATTAGAGAGCCTAATAGGAAAGCCTCTTGAGGCGGCGGTCAGAGCTCAGGCGTATGCAGCCATGACAACCGCACGATTTATACAAGAGGTTGGGCTGGACGATAATGGAAATGTGAAAAATGTTACATTCAAATACAACAGGAGAGCCATAGACCCAGATAAGGGAGATTTGAGGGATGAAGCTACGACACTCGAAGCTCCCCTCCTGACGATACTGCCGGTACCGTTTATAAGGATTAAGGACATGACAATACACTTCAACTTTACAATAAAAACCACTGCTTACGACCAGAGCCAGCACGACTTCTCAACAAAGCTTACAGCAAAAGCGGGATGGGGTTGGGGAAGTGTAAATGTAAACGCATCTTACGGCTTCAAAAAAGAGAGCAGATCTCAAGTGGACAGAAGTGCCGAGCTTGATATAGTTGTCAATGCGGTTCAGGATGAGATGCCTGAGGGGCTCAGAACAGTCCTCAACATACTTAAAGAGAACATTTCACCTCCCGCAACATCCGGTGGTTCAACCGGTGGTGGAACTACATCGGGTTGAGGTGTAAATGGCAACCCATAGCGGTGTTGCATTACTGTTGGAGCAGATAATTGCTACCCCGCTCAGAGCAATCATAGATGCTCAGAGTGAGTCCGCAAAAGCGACAGTAGAGTTCTTAATGAGCCTGATGAGGGAAGAAGAAGGAGAGACTGTCCCTGAAACCATAACAATTCAGTACGAACAGCTAATTCAGAATGTTGAGACGAGAAAGTTGGAAAGGGAGAAGCAAAAACTGATAATTCCGCTTCTCACGCTCGTACCCATACCCTATATGAGCATTGATGAGGCGGAGATTGAATTCGATACAAAGATTGTTGCGACAAAACCAGCAGAAGGGAAAGCTGTCCCCATCTACGCTGTTTACACCAGTAAAGCAACCCCGGGTGTTGATTTTAGAGGGGAACTGCACATAAAAATAACCGCGAGAAGGGCAGATATCCCCGAAGGAATGGCAAAAATGATTACAGCACTTAGCAACCCGTTGGTAACCGCAGGTGAGAAGTAGTGTTCAGAAAGAAAAAGGAGTCCAAGACAGATAGAGAGAGAATAAAAATTCCGGATGTTCACGAACTCGTCTCCAATGCGAAACAAAGTGAGGAAAAAAAGGAGGATTCTTCCTCAATTTCTTTGAAAAACTTCACTGCAAGTATTGCTCTTGCGGTTCTAAATGCCAAGGTAATAGCGGACTCCCACGCCATGAAAGTCAAAAAAGATGTGTACGAGAGAGACGAGCTAATGAGGCATCTGCCAATTACAACATTTGACTTGTCAGAGGTAGAAATAGAGTTGAGATTTCTCGTGGAGGACATCGAAGAGGAGGGAGATGTTCTTATAACAACAGATCCAGAAAAACTTGCTTCCCTTCAAACTGTCCTTTCAACAATGAAGTTCAAGCTTACGAGCAAACCGCTAACAGAATACAGCCTTACAAGCGGGGAGAGATTGTTGAGGGACTAATTCATCTTTTTCATTTTCGTGCATATAATGCTCAAACACCTTGCTCTTTAGATCACAGAAAACTAAGTAAAAACTCTTAACGACCTTTCCACCGAATTTAAACTAAACTTTATTAGTCACTTTAATTATTTAATAAAATTAATTTTATTAGCTATTTTGTAAAACTTATTTATAAAACTTAATCCCCAAACACAGCTTAAACCTTCCCCTTAAGCAGTTCTCTACCTTTTTCCACGACTATCTTGCAGGGAGTCGGTAGCTTGTGTCCCGCTCTCTTAAGGGCGTTCTTACCAACCTCAAAACCTTCTGGCTTAACCCAGATGCTCATTATCTTCGTTCCCTTAAAAACCCTTGCCGCATTCCCTACAGGTCTGCCGTATGCCATCCTCATACCCTGAGAGATTCTATCCGCTCCAGCTCCGACAGCCATTTTGTGCTCCCTCAGTATGTGGTGCGGGTAGATTCTCAATTTGAGGTAGTAATTTGAGCCTCCAAGCCTTCTCGATGCGAACTTGTTTGCAGCAATTCTTGCAGCTTCAAGAGCTGTGTCTCTGATTTGAACATCCTCCTTTGCAACGAGAGTTAACTTAACGGGAAAATCTGCGTTCTTATTGCCCATATCGAATTGTCTTACCCTTATACCCGGTACTCCGTCCACGAACTGCTTCTTCGTTAAAGGTCTCTCGAGTCTTCTGAACATTCTTGCCGGCTTTCTTGCCATAGTACCACCTTCTAAGCAATAAAGTGGTGTGGTATTTAAGGATTTTGGAGGTCAATTTTGAGGATCGTTTTTTAAGCTTGTGATTGTCCTAACTCATCTCTCGCTTTGTTTCTCGCCTTTGATGCACCCAATCAAACTTCAACAAGTTCCAATGCTCTTAACCTAATCTATCACCTCAAAAATCTTAACATCCCCATGCCTTGATACGATTCTCACCCACTCAAGGTTTTTAGCCTCTTCCACATGCAACTTGTACAGCATGGATCTTCTATAAACTTCGAGGATTTGGTTAGGGTCCCCATCATATCCTGCAATCTTTAAAATCGCTTGAAACTTTCCTCTAATTGTTTCATTTCCAAGAAGCATTTTCTTATCCGTTATTATGTACTTCACTCCTCTTTTCCTGACGATTTCCTTTGCAACACTTTCGTTAGCGGTTGCGAAGAAGGTTGCCGAATCTTTTGCTCCAGCCTGAAAATTGTTACAGACTACTGGTCTTTCCGAGAGGTAAACAATCCAGTTACCGTAATCCCACCAGCTCAAAACAGAATATTCAGGCTCTTCATTAGGAGATAGGTAGTACGAGGTTTTGGGGGAGATTTCTCTCAACTCTCTAAGGGCGTTTAACCAATCCTTTGATATGTCAAATCCTTTGAAGGAGTACACTATCCCTGTTGAAGACACGAAAGCGATTATGAAAAGTGTGTANGCTATTTCCGTCTTACCCCACTCAAACTCCTCTTTATTCTTTCCTGCTCTCTTTCTTGACTTATCTTTTCCTTTCTTAGAGTTCTTCCTTTTCTTACTCCCACCCACTTCCTTTCCATCCTTTCCATCCTTTCCTTCGCTTACTAAATCAAGAACAGGTATGTTAGAGGCTTGTAGCACAGCCGCAACCCCATACCCCGAGAAGATGGCAAGAGCTGGAGCAAAAACCTCCACAAACCTAATCTGCATCAATGTAAGGATTAACGCTGAGATTACCCAGAGAGACAGCATCTCGTATCCTCTCTCCCTCCTCATAAAGTACACTACAGCTGATGGCACAGCAATAAGAAAGGCGAAGATGCCGGATTCAACAACCATCAACAAAACCTGAAAGCTTCTCGCCTCTGCTATTGTCGGAAGATAGGGGTTTATTCCAAGAATGTAGTTCAAGCCCCCCCTCACAAGAGGGAAATTCAAGAAATACAGAAACGCAATTGCGATCACGAACAGCAATGAGATTGTTGATACAACAATAGTCTCCCTTTGCACACGCTCCTTTCCTCCCTCAACTTCTTTCCCTTCTTTCAATCTGATTCCTTTATCTTCACTGTCTGCTCCATTGTCATATTTTGCATTAGCTCTTCTCTTTCGTGTATTCCTCAGGCCGAGTTTGATGCCGAAATCCACNAGGAAAAGGTAAAGCCAGATCCCGAAATAGGGCATGAATAGCTCCCTTGACAAAGGCAAAGACAGGCTTACTATTGCTGGCATTAGAAATACCAAAGAATATTCCGGAAAATCCATTTTCCCGTCCTTTATCACTGGTACACACATCAAAGCTAAGATTAGAGTGTATATGNTTCCCCCCAACCAGGACAATGACAGAACCGAAGTGAATATTCCTGACAACAAAAACATAAGTCTCCTAAGCTTAACCGTTGTGTTAATCCCCTTCACGAGGAAGAATANGGATATCAAAAACAAAGACAGATTCCAAGCATGATAATCTGAGTTTCCAACAGAGGATATGAAAACAAGCTTAGGGGTGGTAGCGGTGATGAGTGAGGAGATCAATGCAATATACCTGTTGGATGTAACCTCATAAGCTATGAGGTACACAACTACAACCGAGACCACACCCATAACCACCGGAAGAAGGACAGCAAAAACTTCTGTTGCGGTATATCCAATTAAGATTCCGGGAATAGAAATTATCCAGTGGTACAAGGGTAGCCAACTTATTTTCAAGCCGTACGGGTAGTTAAGATAGCTGTCATAAACTATCCTCTCACCCTTTTTTACGATGATTTCAGCCAGCCTCAGGTGATAGTAGGAGTCGTAGCCATCAAAAATGATTGCTTCTCTGAACACCTTATTCAAATTCTGAAGCCTTAAAATACCTGCTGAGATAACTATGCCTAAGATGGAGAGGGTTTCCCACCTTCTCAATCTTTTTAATCGCATCGTGCAGAAGATTACTTGAAAAAAAGATAAAGGTTTCGAACTTCAGAATCACAGATCGAGTCGAATNGCTTGTCTGCTCGAAACCAGTGNTGACCTGAAAGACAGATATACTGACAGGTTTCACCAGATTTCTGTCCTAAAAAATCCTATTGAGTGGGGTCGGTGGGATTTGAACCCACGACTGGCGGGTCTCTTCGGGTCAGTGCTCCAACGGATCATCATTGCTCAGCAGACCCGTCTATCATCATTACCGCTGGAGCCCGCCGCGCTTCCTGGCTACGCCACGACCCCTAAGGGATGGATTCACAGAACACCATTAGAACACTATTGAATACAGACATTGGAAATATAACTCTTTTGATGAATGTATCGGATTCTAATTAATCGGCCCCATTATATCTCCTAACACCTCTCTAACGATTATTAATCCACCAGCAAAATACCAACCAATTTCTTGTCCCCTATGCTAACCCCAAACTCCGAAACTTTTATCCCCATCGAGGACACCGTGGGTCTTGCCCTGCACTCACCATAATCAGGGAACTTGCAATCCTCGCACAAATCGCATCCTCCCGGAAAAAGCGTGAAGACCATGGGGTGTTCAAGCAACAACTTTCCTTCCAACGCAACCAGCAGTTCCTGTATCTCCCTCTTGGTACTCATGTAATCCCCCTCATACCTGAAAACGATGGCATACCCAACACTATAGCTACTGAGAAACTCCTTGATTTCCGACATGGGTGGGGTAAAGGGTGGACACGATTTTCTCATACCATAATAATTACAACCGAATCTGCACTTCCACAGGGCCCTAATATCAGGTTTTACTTCTTTTGGATCCAGAGTTTTAATCTCAAACTTTCTAATTTTAAGATTTTTCTCTGTAATAATATCCTCTATCAGCTCTTTCAATCCTTCCAATCCCCTCAATCCCTCCAACTCNCCTGCCATTTTTAAGAGTCGCCCTTGATCGGTTAAATTTATTTCGGATCTATGTTAGGTATATAAATCGGTACTTCAAATTATCACGGTTTTAAATTTATCATTATCCCTCCTACCCCTCTGTTTCCTGTGGAAATCGGTGGGAATGGGTGTGGAAGTTGGAGATAGGTAAAGAGTCGTATGCAGGTTTAAGGGTCTGAAGTTGATTGTAAAATTGGCAAGGAGAGAACTCTTGGGGGTGTAAATAAGAAGATTGTGGGGTGTAAATAAGAAGATTGTAACCTCTGACTAAACCCTTACCTGAACTAAAAATTAACTTAGCTGAACTAAAAATCAAAACAAAACAATTGAAAAACTTTAATACTGATTGCCTTAAGGATTTGTATCTCCCAAGGGTGGTAAGATGAGAGACATTAATGAGATGTTGGTAAGAAGAGGATACCTATGGCAATCCTTCGAGATATACGGTGGTATGGCAGGATTTGTAGATTACGGTCCTCTCGGTAACGGCTTGAGAAGATCTCTCGAAAACCTATGGAGAGAGTATTTTGTCATAAACGAGAGGGCAATCGAAATTGATACTCCCACAATCGGAATTGAAGATGTTTTTATTGCTTCTGGTCACGCATCTTCATTTACAGATGTTGCAATAGAGTGTGAGAGTTGTGGCAAAATTTTTAGAGCGGATCACTACATTAAGGAGAAGTTAGGAATTGAGACTGAAGAGACTGCAGAGTTTGTGAGAGAGGTACTTTCAACTTACAATTTAAAATGCGAGTGTGGTGGAAGGTTCAAGGATCCTGAAAACTTCAATTTGATGTTCTCTACGACGATAGGTCCCGGTAAAGGAAAACCTGGTTACCTTCGCCCAGAAACAGCACAAGGAATTTTTATAAATTTTAAGAGAATAGCAGATTACTTCAGGGATAAGCTACCTTTTGGTGTATGTCAAATTGGTAGAGCTTACAGAAATGAGATTAGCCCTCGGCAGGGAGTAATAAGGCTTAGAGAGTTCAATCAAGCTGAACTCGAGTACTTCACACACCCCGGGAACAAAAAGCATCCCCTCTTTAAAAAATATAACAACCTCAAAATTCCTTTAGTTGACAAAAATGATGTAGAACACAATATAACTCTAAGAGAGGCTGTGGAGAAAGGTATTATAGCTCATGAGCTTCTTGCTTATTTCATCGGAAAGACCGCGGACTTTCTGATAAGAGCGGGAATTAAGAAGGAGTTGCTAAGGTTCAGACAGCATAAAGATGATGAGAGAGCTCACTATGCGGTTGACTGTTGGGATGCTGAAGCCAAGACATCATACGGATGGATTGAGATTGTCGGAATAGCGGATAGAGGGGACTACGACTTGACCAGACATAAAAAGTACAGTAAAGAGGATTTAAGCATATTTATAAGCTATGATAACCCAATCATAAGAAAGGTTAAGAAAGTTATCCCAAAAATGAGTGAACTCGGACCAACATTCAGGGGCAAAGCTAAGAAGATTGCTAATGCTCTTGAAAACTACAGTGGTGAGATTGGAGAAAGTATCGAGCTGGATGTCGATGGAGAGAGAATAAAAGTGGAAAGAAAGTTCTTCGATGTTGTTGAAACTGAGGAGAAGATTTTTGGTGAGAGAATAGTTCCCCATGTAATCGAACCGTCTTTCGGTCTCGACAGAATTACCTACGCCATTCTCGAACATAGCTTTGACAAGGATGTAGTTGATGGTGAAGAAAGGTATGTCCTTAGACTGAAGAGGTGGATGGCTCCTGTGCAGGTAGCTGTGCTACCACTTCTCTCGAAAGAACCTTTTACAAGCAAAGCTGAAGAGATAGTTCAGATTCTTAAGAATTCGGGATTCTTCACAGAGAGAGACGATTCGGGTAGTATAGGAAGAAGATACAGAAGGTATGATGAGATTGGAACCCCGTTCTGTGTAACAATAGACCATCAAACCTTCGAGGATTCAACGGTGACGATCAGAGACAGAGACACAACCGAACAGGTAAGAGTGAAAATCGATGAACTTCCGAACATTCTAAGAAGCTTACTTGTGAGTGAAAGAGATATAAAAGAGTTTGGAGAGAGGTTTAGATAGTCTACAGTTTGTGATTAGAGGGGTTTGAGAGAATCTCATTAACTTAGAGAGTGTTCGAAGGAATTAACAAGAGTGTGCTTAATTATTTCTATTTATCCTTATACTTCCTCTCAACCTCTTCGATCATGTGTAAGATCTTCTCCGTAAGCTCTAAGAGGTGTTTAATCTCCTCTGGAGATTTTGCGGTTGTAAGTAGGTTGGAAATATCAACGAGTTTCTGTCTTAAAGCAGACAACAGAAGTGAATATTCATCAACCTCGGTTTGATCAGACTTTCCAGCAATCCGACCAAAAATCTTGTCTCTCTTATGTGTCGTTCTATCTTCATTAACTCCGATTCTTTTCTCAGAGTTTCTCTCTTCCAAATCTTTCTCCAAATCTTTCTCGAAAATGGCTTTCCTCTCACATGAAGGACAGAACATCTCTCCTTCGTATT
>MTMT01000037.1 GCA_002010195.1 Archaeoglobus sp. JdFR-32 | reverse complement strand
GCAACGAAATAGGGAAAACTATTTTTCTTTTCAGAACAAGTTTTTCTGAAATGGAGCTTACAATATGTCCTGAATGTGGTAAATCCACCACTAAAGAAAGGNTAAGAAGGTGTAGAATTTGCGGAATTGAAGTTTGTGTGGATTGCATTACATTTTACGCTGTTCATAAAAAGACAATTTACAGAGATTACGAAGAACTCATACCGATCTGCAAACACTGTACCCCAAGAGTTCTACTTAATCGAAAGCTGAGTAAAATGCTGGACGATGTGTTCAAAGACACTATCTTCAATCGAGATGAGATGTTCGAGAAATACTAACGCTAAGAATGGTTACCACCACCTAAACCTAAAAAAATACAGAGAATCAATCGAGAACTTCGAGAACCTCTCCCATGCCTTTGCTTTTGCCCTCTCTGAAGATGAACTTCTGCCCGGGGAAAATGTAATACGGATTATACTTAAATCTCAACCTTACCCTCCCTCTATCCCCCGCCTTCATGTACTCCTTGNTCATATCTTCAAAAACTACGGTTTCAGAGATCGTTTCAAGATGTAAAACTGGCTCATATCCTCTCTTGATCCTCGTGGGGTGACTGAATACATAGACATCCGCCAGAAACTCATAAACCGCTTTCGGCTCATTTTTAGCCACAACCATTCCCCTTCTGAGTTCTTCAACCCTCGCACCCTTGATTGCAAGCCCAACAATGTCTCCATCGATCGCCCTCTCTATTCTGTAATAATGCATCTCAATGCTCTGAACTCTAACCCTCCTGAAACTCCCATCGTGAAACGGACCGATGTACACTTCATCTCCAGACTTTATCTCTCCCGACTTAATTGTACCGCTAACAACAGTTCCAACTCCAGAGACCTTATATAGCCTATCGATGTACATCAAAAACTCTCCTCTTGAAAAACCTCTCTTAGGAAGGTGGTAAAGCAGTTCTTCGAGCAGATCGTATCCTCTTAGTGTGATAGAAGAAGTCTCTATAATCGGAACTACTATTCCCTTCTCCGAGATCAGCTTAGCGGATTTTCTCGCGTCCTCCAAGTTTGTTACATGATACGGAATTCTTCCTACGCCCCTGAGGGTCATGATAATCTCGTCAAGAACCTCCCTCACTCTGTCCCCTTCCACCATGTCCGTTTTCGTGATGGCAATTATAACAGGGAGGTCCATAGCAAGTAAGATTCCAAGATGCTCCTTCGTTGTTCTCATGATCCCATCATTCGCGGCAACCACGAGAAGTCCGTAGTCTATCCTCTGTCCGAGCAAACCCCTTATTGTTGTTCTTAACCAAGGTTCGTGACCAACCGTATCGATAAAAGACACTATCTTATCGGATTTTTCCACCATTAACGCCTTTTCATTTTTATTTAACGGATTTTTCATTTTTACCGCTTTTCCATCAACGAAACTCAGGATCGCATAACTCAAATCCGCACTCAAACCCCTCTCTATCTCGTGCTTCAAAACATCGAGGTATATACTTGTAGCACCGTTCCCGTCATCCGCCTTTCCAGATACAAGACAGCCCACAAGCGTTGACTTTCCGTGATCCACATGACCTGCTGTTCCGATTAGGATGTGTTCTCTTGGCTTCGCTTTTATAATTTCAACTATTCCTACGACACCATCACCCATGTTGTATTGTTCAACGGAGCTTATCTCTGCATTAATCTCCCTTGCAACCATTTCAAGGATGGTGACCGTCTCATCAAAGCTCTTTCGCGAGATCCCCTTGAGCTTTCCAGAGTCAGAAATGCCTACAACATAAATCGCCCTTCCTCTCCCCATAAGGATTCTGTGATTCATCTGACAGGCGAGATTCTGAAACCTATCCTGACGAAGATGATAATCAGTCAGGTATTCTTTAAACTCTATATTTTCCCTTTCGCCCTCCCTTACAAGGCTAAGGATTTTTTCCATTCAATTAACAATCGGTATTGCTTTATATATAATTTATCAGTTCCACTACTCAAAGCTATCAGATGTTTTCCCTGACAGAGCAGAAGCTAAATGGCTGAACCCAATAGATGCACGATGAAGACCCCGCTAATTTGACTCTTTCACGATTTAATANATCGATTAGATGGTTCAACAGCCAGTCGAGAGGGTTCAACAGCTCCCTCTTCAAAAACTATCTTGGATACAAGAGAGAATGGGACAAACTCAAAAATTTCTCTCTGAACACTTAATTTTTCGGAGAACTTGTAGAGGGGGGTTCCAACATAAAAAGGCTTATTGAAGTAGTTGGAGACTATGGCTAAAGCCATTGTTCCAGTTTTATTAACAAACCCTTCTCTGCTGAACGCATCCGCTCCACTAACTACGATGTCGCAACGCCCTATTAGCTTTGAGATGAACAAATCCGGAACCGTTTCGGAATCTACACCCCTCCTTCTCAAAGTCTGNGCGAGGTGCTTTCCTTCCCCTCCCGGTAGGGACTCGAGAACATATACCTTCCTCGCATTTAAAAGACCCTCCTCCACGATGTGACTTCTGCTGATCGTCAAAACAACCATGTCTTCCAATACCTCAGAGAGGCTCTGAGATGTTCTTCTATTTGCCTCCTCAAACATCCAGATTAAGTCGTAAATGTCAGCACCCTCCGCTAAACACTCAACAATTTTCCTCAACCCGGACATCTCGGGATGTGCNGAAGAGATGTCCTCAGCAATCCTTGTCCTATCGGTTGAGGGTGCCTTTTTCAGAATTTCAAGAGTTTTAGAGATTATCCAAGTAGAGCCGTGTTCTCTATCTCCCTTGACCTGCTTAATATTCTCACACATCTCATTGTCCATATCCTCTACCTCCATTGACACTTTCATCCCACCCGAAATAATTATAGATTTCCTTGAGGATTTGCAGATGTGGGTATCGAAAATCCGCGTTCCATATATCTTCCTCTGCACTACGGAAAAGCCCCTCACTGGCTGCTTACCCGAATGAGAAAACTTTCCAAGCTGATAATAGAGGTCATAGTAGAAGAATTCGGGGAGAAGGAATTTTTTTACAGGATATCCAATCCGATCTTCTTCCAATCCTTTTCGAATGTCCTCGGTTTTGACTGGAACTCATCCGGAGTTACAACTGTGATGACCGGTGTGTTGAAATCCGTATTAAACAACCCGGATTCAACGATAAGAGTCGCGGGCGGAAAGGGTAGGCATGCGAGGAGTGCACCCGAGCACATAAAAACCCTGTCCAAAGACCTCGATTTAGATGAAAAGAGAATTGATAGGCTAATATTGAGTAGCAAACTCTCTGCAAAGATAGACAACAACGCAATTCAGGACGGATACGACATCTACCACCATGCTGTTATCTTCTCAGAGAGGTACTTCACGGTAATACAGCAGGGAATGAGCGAAGAAAACAGGCTTGCAAGAAGGTACCACTTTGCCCCTTCGAAATTTAACGATGATCTAAACCACAGCGGGATAGTAGCGGAGAGAAAAGAACGAGAAGTTATTAATCTTGAGTCAAAAAAGAGCAAGGAGTGCAAAAAGGCAATCTTAGACCTTATAAAGACACCTAACTCGATAAAAAGAGATATAAGAGAGATGTGTTTGATTTCAGTAAAAAAAGTAAGGTTCAAGCACACTCAAAAAACCCTGCAAACAACCCTAAACGGAGAAGAGTATCAAGAATACTTAGTTCCATGGAGGGTGAACTGGAAAGCCATTGAAAGAGCATATAANCTCGAAATTGACAATTTCCACGAACTACTTCTTGTGGATGGGATGGGCAAATCTACCTTGAGAGCTTTAGCCTTGATAGCAGACCTAATCTACAATGCGGAGTACGACAAGCAAGACCCCGCAAAATACTCTTTCGCCCTTGGGGGGAAAGACGGTGTCCCATTCCCAGTAAATGTGAGAGTGTACGACGAGGTTATTGGCTTTCTGAGAGAGGTCATTGAGCAGACGACCATAGATAGATTCGAAAAGGCTAAAATCCTTAGGTCTCTGAACTCTCAAGCGTGATGGTTGTTGCTATTCAACACACAGACATCATCACAACCGCTCCACAGTCCGATGATACGAAGCCCCAACAACCTCCACATAGTAGTTCGCCATCATTATATACATCAGAGTCACAAGAGCGGGAAACAGAACTATAACNAACGGAAAAGCGAGAACCACCATAGAAAACGGAAGAGTTATCAGAAACCACAGAAAGTAAACCATAACGCTTCCGGGTTTTTTTATCATGAATCTAACCGCTTCAGCCATTGATGCTACTATTCCCTCATCCCTGTCAACCAAGAAGAATTTTGCGTATGTTAGTATGAGAAGAAATACAACCATCACGACATACATCAGAGCCTGAGCAAGATAGACATGCTGGGTGAAATAGAAAATCGTTGTTAGCGGAGACAACAAAGCAAAAATTATCAGACCGCCTAATAGTTCAAGGATGGCTACTTTGGGTGTGTAGATAAATCCCTTCTCAAAGAAATCCTTCAAACTTGCTTTACCTGTTTTAGAGACTAAAACAGATACTGCGGTTAGTCCTGCTGAGTTAAATTCGTAAAGAACGAAGATTATAAGCCCAAAAAGAAGAAGCACAGTTACAGTCTTCGTTAAATTCTTGGTAAAATATGCCGTTAGCTCTTTAACCACCTGTTCCTCGTTATCGACACCGTATCCAATCTCNTCAATTTTCTCGATTGGAACTATGCTTAATATAGCAAGAACTACGAGAAAGTAACTCAGAAAAAGCACAAGATAAACAGGAAAGATGATATGAAGATTTTTGAGAAAAAGCCTAACCGCTTTGGCGGATGATGCAAAAGGAGATACATACTCGGTGGGGCGTACCATTCTCTCATTCTTTTCGTCACCATTGCGATCGAGCGTATCAAACCGATCTTGAGGAATCATAAAAACTAAACCCAACATAAGAAATAAAAAGCTTGGGATTTCAGAGAAAGGTCAACACAAGATTGCCTTTAAGTCGTTGATATAATGGTGGGGAAGATGAAAGATGGAATCGATGCGGGAAAGAAAACCGCCATGAGAAAGAGGGTTGCCATCATGCGTCCAAAAGAGTACATAGACGACACCGCAAAAATGTTTAAGAAAGAGGGTTTTGATGTTGTTGCGGTACCCTTCATAAGGATCGTTCCAACGAGTTCCGCTGATAACCTCCTCAAGGAGGATTTTGACTACCTCATCATCACGAGCCAAACTTCTGCAAGAATTCTGTCAGAATACATACCTTTCCTCAAAGACAGGGGCAAAATAATATGCATCGGAAAAAAAACAGCTGAAATTTTTGAAAAACAAAACATTAGTGTTGAAGTTCCGGAAAAATTCGATTCAAGATCCCTTTACAACAGTTTCAAAAAGGTAGTTGCGGGAAAAAAAGTGATTCTATGCAGAAGTGACAGNGGAGATCCCGTTCTACTCAAACTAAGAGATGTGTCAGATTTTAAAGAGTTCGTACTCTACAAAATTGAGTTCATCCACGGAGCCGAACAGGAAAACTTAGTTAGAGAGATAGCCAATGATTATGTAGATTTTATCATATTCTCATCCCGAATGATGGTGAAAAGTTTCTTCAGCCTTGCGGAGAGAGTGGGATTGGGTGAAAGAGTTAAAGATAGCCTATCCAAAAAGAGTATTGCAATTGGTCCTCCTACCGCTGAAGAACTATCCAACCACGGGATAAACCCCNTGGTTCCAGAAGTCTATACATTTGATGGTGTGCTGGATCTTCTGAAAAAATTGTCTTGAGGCCTCCAAAAAAGGGATTCGTCAGGCTGGAAATGTTTAACTACTTAAAAAAACAATAAGCATTATGAAGAAATACGATTTAATAGCAATAGGAACCGGTTCTGCAATGAACATTGTCTCAGAATACCTCCGGGTCAACCCAAAGGGAAATGTTGCGGTGATAGATAAGGACGAGCCAGGAGGAATATGCCTCACGAGGGCATGCATACCAACGAAAATTCTCCTGCACCATGCGGACTTGGTCAAAAATATACGGAAAGCCAATGATTTCGGGATTAGAGCGGAGATAAGAGAAGTTAATTTCAGGTGGATTATGGACAGAATGAGAAAGATCGTGAGAGAGGACATATCCTCCATAGAAAGAGGACTAAATGATTCAGACCAAATTGATTACCTCAGGGGAATAGCAGGCTTTGAAAAGCCTTACACCTTGAAGGTAGGAGATGTGAAAATGACCTCGGATAAGATTCTGTTATGCACGGGATCGAAACCCCTAATTCCAAAGCTCAGAGGTTTGGAGGAGGCAGGATATCTTACGAGCGATTCAATCCTTAAGATGGACAGNTTACCCGAAAGCATGCTGATTGTAGGTGGTGGATATGTTGGAGGAGAATACGGATACTTTCTCTCACAGATGGGGTGTGATATTACAATAATCGGACGAAATCCACAGTTTTTACCACAGGAGGAACCGGAAGTTTCACATACGGTGAGAAAGAAACTATCAGAGGATATGCAGATTTACACAGGGTACGAAGTGATGGAAGTTCAAAAATCAAATGGTAGCAAGATCGTGATCGCAAAGGACTCGGAAGGCAACATAAAGAAATTCGAAGGAGAGGAGATACTTATGGCTGTGGGAAGGGCTTCAAACTCGGACATTCTGCACCCTGAAAAAGGAGGGATTGAAACGGACGAGAGAGGATGGATAAAGGTAAATGAGTACCTTGAAACAAGCATGAAAGGTGTCTACGCTTTCGGAGACGCTAACGGAAAGTTTCTTTTTAAGCATGTAGCCAACTATGAGTCTTCAATAGTGTTCAAAAACGCGATCCTCAACAGAAAAGAAAAAGTAGACTACTCAAAAGTCCCACATGCAATCTTCACCAACCCAGAGATTGCGGGAGTAGGGCTAAAAGAGAGGGAGGCGATTAAAAAATACGGAAGAATTCTAATAGGGTACTATCCATACGAATACACAGGAAAGGGCGTTGCTATGGGCTCCAAGAACTACTTCACCAAAGTAATTCTAAGAGAGGACGGTAGGATCGTGGGGGCAAGTATAGTGGGAGACTTCGCATCCATCTTAATACACGAAATAGTAGCTCTGATGAATCTGAATGCATCCGTTTTCGAGTACGATGCCATGCATATACACCCCTCCCTTTCCGAGGTTGTAGAGAGAGCATTATACAACATAATGAGCCTTGAAGAGTACAACGAACTCAAAAAAGATGTGATGGGGGCATAATCATTGGCGTAATTAGTTCAAGTACAAACCAAACCTCAACTTTACCGCGGTTTTACTGCACTTTTTCCCACTTGTAAAGCTCAACTATGTCCGCGAGAGTCCTACCCTTATCTTCAATCTCACCTCTTATTCTCTCTTCATGTTTTTTGACTTCCATCGCCCTTCTTGCTATCTCGTATGCTCTCTGCTTCGGAACCACCATCACTCCGTTGTCATCCGCAACAATCCAGTCTCCGGGGTTTACCTCCACACCCCCGCAAACGATTTTAACATTTATCTCTCCAAAGCCCTTCGGTTCTCCCGCATTAGGTACTTCTCTCTTTGCGAACATAGGATAGTCAAGCTCCCTTATATCATCCACATCTCTAACCGCTCCGTCGATTATTACTCCCTCTATGCCCTTGTTAATGCAACTTCTCGTTGCAAGCTCACCCCACACCGCAGATGTATCTCCAGAGCACTTTATAACGATTACATCACCCTCCCCCGCAACATCTATGGCCTCAACGGTTTTTGCCCAATCACCATCCATTGTACTAACCGTAACAGCCTTTCCCACGATCTTCTTGCCTCTGTTCAAGGGATAAATATCCCTCATAGCCTTTGCCCTATGCATAGCATCACTTATGTTCGGAGTTGATACGCTCATAAACAGCTCTCTGATTTCCTCCTCTATACTCTTTCTCCCTACATCCTCCGCTGACTTTTTCTCCCATGCAGAATCAATTGCCAATCTTATTTTTCTTGCAGACTCAGTTACATTTCTCGATTTTACAATATTGCTACCAACTATAACTATTTTAGCACCTTTGGAGATGCAAATTGCTGATTTCTCCGCATTCAATCCTCCTGCTCCAGCAACGGGTATGGAGACTTTTTTTGAGATCTCACTTAGTAGTTCAATGGGATCCATACCCATCATCTGCTGATCTATACCTATATGACAGTTTATGTAATCAACTCCTAGTTCTTCAAGCTCTTTAGCTCTTTTAACTGGATCAGAGACATTTATCATATCCACCATTATCTCGCAACCGTACTTCCTTCCAGCCCTTATAGCTTCTTCAATTGTAGGATTGTCGCTTGCTCCGAGGATTATAACTATATCCGCACCGCTTTTTGCAGCCATTTCAACTTCCACAGCCCCGGTATCGATTGTTTTCATATCCGCTACAATTTTGTGATCACGATACCTTTTCTTTAGCTCCCTCACAGCATTCATCCCTTCGCTCTTTATGAGAGGTGTTCCCACCTCCAACCAATCCGCTCCACCCTCAATCGCCTCACCTGCGATCTCAACAGCCCTCTTCAATTCGAGAAGGTCAAGAGCAACCTGAAGTATAGGTTTATCCATATTCAAACAACGATGTAGAAATATTTACATTTTTCCAATTTGCCCTACTTCCAACCCATAATTCATACGAACACGGCAGAGACAACATATCCAAGTAGAAAAGCTATGAGAGGTGTTAAAACCCAGCTCAGGAAAAGTTTCTTCAAAAATGGAGATTTCGTTGTTTTCGTGCTTTTCAGCATACCTACCGCGGTAACACCCCCTATTATACAGTAGGTTGTTGATACTGGCATACCCATTGTTGTAAAAATTAAGACACTTAAACCAGCCCCAAATTGAGCTGAAAATCCCGAAAATGGATCCAAAGATGTTATACCCTTTCCAACAGTCTCTACCACTCTACTGCTGAGCAACATCGCCCCAAACCACAAAAAAATAGTCCCAACAATTCCAGCCTGCAAGGGAGTTAGCAGACCGAAATACACAACTGGTGCTAAAGCGGTTGCAAGCTCATTTGCACCGGTGTTGTACGCAATCACACTTCCACTGAGCAATAACAAATATTTTAAAGCCTTTTCCACCTTTAGTGGGGGCATTCTTACAGTTACCTTCTCCATCATCCGATACACAAAAATAGACATCATGAATGCACTCAGAGGAGATATTATCCACGATTCAACTATTTTCAAGAGGGTGTCAAAATCAACAATATATCCAAAAGCAAAGCCCGAACCAACCAAGCTCGCAATTATCGCCTGATGACTTGAAACTGGCATTTTTTTCCAGTTCGACATGACAATTGCGAAAGAGGATATAAACAAAGATACGCTCACAATATGGATGTTCAAATTTACAAGCTCTCCACCAACCGTTTTCATTACATTCTGACCCTGAAGAACCATTCCCGCAAAAACAAGAAAGCCCAAGAGATAAATAGCCCTTTTAAAACTCAAANCTCCCGAGCCGATGGAGATTCCAAAGGAGTTTGATGTATCATTTGAGCCTATGCTAAAAGCTATGAGCAACGCTCCAAATAGTGGTATTATCTCAACCATTGGTTCTATGATAGACTAACCCCCTTCTTACAATATGAGCTGTCCACAACTTGCTACCTCAAACTAACATTTAAGATCTGAATCATGTCTGCGGAGTCTTCAATTTTGTCACTTACCGTAACAAGGCTATCTATGAAGTTGAGCAAGTTTATACCCTCCCAGAAAGAATCTATTTCTACCTCCCTTATCTTTTTGTGGATTTGCCTCTTTATCCCATCAACCTCTTGCTCCTTGGCTCTGATTCTGATTGTTTTATCCGACAGATCAGCCTCTTTCTCAAGTGACTCGAATGTATCCGCGAGATACTCCACCATCTTGCAATTTATCTCCGCTATTCTGACACAATAATCTCTCACTTCTGGAGACAAGCCATGAATCAAGCTGAAGTAGACTGAAGTATCCTCAATTGTATCCAAGATTTCGTCAAGAAGTTCAGCAAGCCTGTATAGGTTTCCCCTCACACTCGGGAGAAAGGCTCCTTCATAAAGCTTCAAAGCAATGTCTCTCCTTATAATGTCCCCAGTTCGTTCAAGCTCGCAGATCTCGTAATTGAGTGAGGCGTCATCACTCTCTATCGCAAGCTTAAGAGTTTCGCTTGCCTCCGATATTTTCTGAATGTGCTCTTTGAACAGAGCAAATATTTCGCTCTCCTTCTCTCCTCCGAGTATCAATTTTCTGAGACCTTTTAGCATCAGATCACCTAAGATAAATTAATTCTCAAAAGATAAAAAAATATCTGAACCTCATCTCATTTCATAAACTCTCTCAAGAGAGATGTTGCATAACATCCTCTGGGGAGGAAAAACTCGAAGAGTACGCTGTTATCCGAACAAAAGTGGTAACGAAACCCATCAAGCTCCACAGGCATATCAGCCATTCTAAACTCCCCTGATGATGAAAACTCCGGATACTCGTGCTTAAAATCACCAAGAGATATGCCATCCTCTTCAAGTAAGCCAAAGATCCTTGAACTCCAGCTTTCTTTTGGTATGTCAATACCGTAACCGGGGAGTGGGAGAGATAAAAGTGCAATTTTCTCTTGTCTCAGGTAATTGACCCTTTTCCAGTGTTCTCCTGCAATCACTGGTTCTCCGAGAGGTTGGTAGAACCTTACACCTTCAGCAAAATCGAGGTTCGCGACCCCAACCTTAACAAAATCAACGATATCTGATTTTTCAATCTCCTTCAAGCCTTCGAAATCCCTTATCCTCTGTGAGATCAGTCTATTGAAAATGTACGACTGATAGGCATGAACAAACATCATCTTCAGATTCTTGGGGAGGGTCAGGAGAGCTTTTTCCTCGGAACCTTTTTCAATCAACTTTTGAAGTAGGTTCCTCTCGTACCTCAGATACTTCGGAAGCTCTTTCAAACCCACCTTCGGATCTCTCGAATCCCAGAGGTCTTCTCTGATCTTTCTCACAGCCTCATTCTCGTATTCAAAAGGATACGCAACATATGTCCAGAAGGCGGATTCATAATCCCTCTTCAAGATGTACAATCCAACGATGTGGGTTATGTACCTTATACTACCGAATCTCTGAGTTCCGAAGTAGTTCGGAATGCCTCTCTCCCTTAACTCCTCGAGGATTTTGCCAATCCTTCTCTCATCTCTTTCACTGAGATCCACAACCCTGATTTTAAAGTAGTTTCCCATTAAATCTCCGAGAGATAAACCTCTTCTCGAATATCCGACCACAGATATCTCAGAATCCCTTATAGATATACTTTCAACACTACTCCTGTTCACATTTTTTATCGAATAATACTGAACTGTTACCGCTCTTTTATCCTTCGTTCCCGCATATCCAATTCGTTTTTGGCTTATTCCAAGCCGTCTTGCGATGTGTCTAGCGAAATTAATCGTATCCCAGTTTCTCTTCTTCACCCTGATTATGAGGTGCGTGTTGGAAATGTCTGGAGTTTCCATGAATTGCCCACCATTTTCACCGATTTCGATTATCTCGGGTAGAGAAGGAACCTCGTACACAGTAAAGAACTCCGGTTCTTCTTTTAAAACACCCCCGATACCGGGTGTTCTTGAGATGTATTCGGTTATNCCAACCTTTTCCTCCGCAATTCTTAGCAGATGTGTATACTCGGATTTTTCGGATTTTCCAGATTCATAAGATTTATCGAATTCGTTCACGAACCCATCCACTGTGTCTTCAGATTCAAGAGTGGATTTACGCATGGACTTACGCATACTTAAATCCCCGCTCTGAAGTTATTAAAATTTAAAGTTTAAGTTTTAAAGCTTAAAGCTTAACGCTTAAAGTATAAAGGGTATCGGCTAAAGCTCAAACTTAAAGCCTGACTCATCCCATCTCCCATCTCCCATCTCCCATCTCTCACATTTTTCAGTCCCACCTCCCACCACTTATACCGATTTTCCAACATCAAATCATCATGGGGGTTTCTGAATGTTTTTATATACCCAACACGAAACATTATTGATGACTATTCAATCCAAAAGCCACCTTAAAGGTTATTTCATCACTNAAGATTCTGGAGTATCCACACTAATAGGCGTAATCCTCATAATGGCTATTGTAATCGGATTTATTGGATTGCTCCAATCCTTATGGCTCCCAGAATGGAACAAGCAGATTGAATCAAGACATCTGGACACCCTAAGTTATGAGACATCAAAAATGAGCGAGATTATAACCACCTCTACAAAATCCTCAAAACTCGTGATTGATGCTGGGTTGAAGTACCCGCAGGTGCCGTTGCTGATTTCACCAACATACTCGTCCGCAACGATATCTGCGAAAAAGCTCAATGTCACAATTAACAGCAGGGTTTACGAAACCTACGCCATCACGGTAAAACCGAACTACTACTACCTAAGCTCCCCTACCTTTATTTACGAACATACAGCAGTTTTTAAGAGATTCTCCGGTTCCAATTTGCTTAACATCTCCTCTCCCGCATCATTCACAAAGAACAGGATTGAACTCTATCTCATAAACGCCAGCTTCGAAACATTCTCCACTGTGGACGATGCAAGCTTTGTTATCTATCCCGCCTCACATGGTGGAGAGGCAAAATACGACACCCTCACGATCTCCTTCGAGTCTTACGACAATGACACCGCAAGATGGTGGCAGGACATGTTGAATGAGACATACGGAGACACCAATGTTTCGAGAAGCGGTAACCTAATCACTCTCAACCTCCACAACATATACCTGAGCCTTAACTACCTGGTTATGGCAAGAGAGNGTGTGGGCATAACTCACACACCTACTCTATCGCTGGTCAATATATCCGAAAAGGACTACGATGTTTACAGGGGGGTTACAGTACCTTTGGGTGTCAGGGTTGTTGATGAGTACAGCAATCCAGTGCCAAACATAGCCATCAATGTTGATGTTTCTCCGAATTCCGCAAGCAATCCAGATACAACCCTCACATCAAACGATGAGGGCGAGGTTTGGTATTACTTCAAAGCGGATGCCTCCGGCAACTACGGAATCGGATTTTCAATTCCATCCGATTCCGAAACATTCAGAGTGAATGTCTCTTCGCCTCCAAGCACGGGAACTTTCGACATAACATGGAATGTGTCCAGTCCATACGATTGGAATGTTAGCCAAAGCTCAAGCTGTAACGATTTCGGAGTTACAGTTTATTACGATTCATCTCCGGTAGTTGGCACAAGAGTAGATTTCTCCCATACCGGAAGTATAATCACACTGGTAAATCCCTCCTTCGACGACACCGATGGAAACGGCAAAGCCAATGTTACAGTCTGTGTGAATGACAACGGAACCGCAAGCGTTATTGCATCAACTGGAGACTCCACAAGCATACTCGAACTAAATGTCTCCGGTGCGGGAGGTGTAAACCTGCAACCAGTAGCGAACTTCACATACTCTCCACCCTACCCGGCGGTTGGCGAAACAGTGACATTCGACGCAAGCTCGAGCTATGATCCAGATGGCGGTAGTATAATCAGCTACTACTGGGATCTCGACAACGATGGAGCATATGACGATGACTCAGGTGTTACCACCTCATATTCCTTCCCATCGTGGGGCACATACACCATCGGACTGATGGTTGTGGATGATGAGGGGAGCACAAACACAACAAGCATGAACATCTACATCGGGGATCTCGTTTACAATAACGATGCGGTTGCGAGAGATGGTGCAGACAGCGGAGCGATAAGGGGAGGAGTTGAGTTTACGATTACCAATCGTTTCTCTGCAACAGCCACAATAGACAGAATTAAAATCGACCCAATAAACGATAACATCAACAAACTCAGTGATAATGTGTGGCCAAACAACCTGCCAGCATACACCGAGGTCTATGTTGACGCAGACACGGACAGCTATAGCGATTTCTATGGCGGAATAACCATACCCCCAGATGGAGTAACGATCGACTTAGGTGTGGATGGAAATGTTACCAGCGGAACTGATGCAATACTGAACAGTGGCTCGACCGCAACATTCTACCTATACGAGTTCTACAGAGACACGAACAATCAGAACATGGTAAACCAAGATGTAACTATAACCCTCTACTACTCCGTAGGGGGTGTTTCAAAAGTTAAGACCTTCACAATCACACCAAGCTAAAAGTGATTCGGGCACGCCTCAGTTGCTGTCATCCGAGTTCAGCTCCAGTAATAGTCCAAGTATAAAAACACCGCATTAGCCTCAAATGTTCTGCTAACACATCATAACTACTTCAGCAAAGGTAAATCTCCTGTAACCCTGTCTACCCTCCTCTCCTCATCAGGACCTATAACAAGGGCTGTGACTGTTCCCGGAGGTATTTCAGTCAATCCAGCATCTCTAACAATTCCAGTGACCAACCCCTCTCTTTCAGCTTTGTACTTTACCATCATAAGCTCCTGAAGGTTTTTCACTTTCAGGACAATTTTTTTCTGCCCCTCCTTTATCCACCTTTCGATTACCCTCTTGTCACTTCTTTCGTAACCAATAACAGAGGCATGAGCAACCTGTACAGCAAGTTTTCCCCTCGATAGGTTCAAATCATCCCTCACCACAATAACCTGTTTGTACTCCATAAGATGTAAGGGGCATTAGAGATTTTAAAGTTGTTCGTAAAGTCAGAGCACACAGCACATCAGAGTTTATCGATTATCGTTGAGTTTTCTTTATTACCCCCCTCTGATATTTTGGAATTGCCAGAACTGTCAGCCCTCACTTTCTCAGATTCTTCAGTTTCTTCTTCCAATTCTCCTTCTGACTTCTTCTCGCTCAGATCTATCTCCCTAACTTTTACCGAGAATCTTGACCGAGTTCGTGAGGCTTCATGCTTGGGAGCTTCACCGGGCTCACCAGAATCACCAGGGGTCTTGTGGGAAACCTCGTGGGGTGCCTTGTCGGGTGCTTTGTCGGAAGCCTCACACTCAGATGCCGATACCGAATGCTTAGATGATGCTTCCTCATCCGCCATAACGACAACACTCGCATCAGATTCAGAAAAACCGAAAATCTTCAATTCTTCGATGGACACGGGTTTAGACTTCTCCTCCACCCACTCCTGCCCAAACCTCTTAGCTGATTTCTCATCGAACCTGAAAACATGGATTTTGTCTCCTTCCACCTTCACTATCTTCTCCACGGGAATTGCTAAAAATTCCCCACCGACCTTTATAACAAGCTTCCTTTTGTAAACATCCACACTTTCCCCAATCTCCTCTCCATCAACATAAACGAATTTGCAGATTAAATCATCCATCTTTTCACCTTTAACCAAATTGAACAAAATAAATATAAGCTTGTCGAAATTTCGAGAGGGTAAACTTGGGAAAGTAGAGCGATGGGGGNAGCGGTGAAGACTGACAGCCCACAGAGACTGAGAGCTACAGACGGGTACAGGAAAGTTAGATCGAAAAATACAAAAAAGATTAAGTTTATTAGCAATCCCATCACTTCATAGGCAATGAGGCTTAAAAATTCTCAACGGAGATTTCAACCCGAGATTGATGTACTGTTAATCCCGTTCAAACTGAAAAATCCAAAAACAAGGCTCTCAAAACTACTGAATCAGGAACAGAGAAAGAAGTTTGCCCTTTCAATGCTTGAGGATGTTCTAACTGCTGTAAAAAGCGTAAGAGACCTCACAAGCAGGATGATCATTGCTGTTCCTGACGATGAGACTGCCGATGTCTGTAGAAACGAGGTTTGCAAAAAATACAGGAGCTTGGAACTGGAGATTCATGTTGACAGTAGAGACCTCTCATCACTCGTAAACTCCTTCCTGTCATCCAACTCCGTTGCAGTGGTTATGTCAGATGTCCCCCTTCTCACAGAAAATATACTGAGGGTTTTTCTCAACACAAAGGGGGATGTAGTCATCTCCCCGGGAAGAAAAGGTGGAACAAACCTTCTTCTGGTTAGAAATCCCCTATTTAGATGCTCTTACCACTACGGAAGCTTTTTAAAGCATATAACCATCGCAAAAGATCAGGGACTGGATATTACAATCTTCGACTCGTACTTCGCGGGGATAGATATAGACGATGAAAACGATGTCCTTGAGCTTTTAATACATGGTAGGGGTAGAAAAAGCTACGATTTCTTAATAGACCAAGGATTCAAGCTTGATTGCAGTAAAAAAGATCCGTGCATAATCAGAGTTTAATTCACATCATCATGAGATTTTAAGCCAATTAGGTAAGATTTATAACTTACCAAATCTTTCCTTTTTTATGGACAAAAAAGATATCGATATTCTGAGATATCTTGCCACAGATTCAAGGTTATCTCTTGGAGATATTGCAGAAAAAACCGGTTTGGCTGTTTCAACCGTTCACAAAAGGATTAATAAGCTTATCAAAGAAGAGTACATAGAAAAATTCACAATTATACTAAATCCAGAAAAATTCGGTTGTGTTACCGCATTCTTGCTAATCGACTGCGAGTCCGACAAAATTAAGGAGATCGCAAACGAGATATGTAAGGAGGAGAGTATAATAGAGGTCTACGAATCCCTCGGAACACANAACATAATCGCCAAGATAAGGGCTGAGAGTCTTGACAGGCTCAAAGAAGCAGTTAATAGGGTTTCAGATATAGAGGGCGTCTACAACTTCGAGATATATCTCTCAACCACAAGATATAAAGAGGAGACTTGGAAACCAGATAACAGAAGGTGATAACATGGTGTTGATTAACATCCTGANAATATTTTTCCTCATGCTTGGAGGGGCATTCATAATCCTGCTCTACGACGCGTACAAAAACACCAAACAGAGGTTTTTGCTCATACTATCCACAGGATTCTTCTTTCTTATCATCGGAGGAGCTTTAACAAGCCTTCTTTATATCTCCGGAAAAATATACGGGCTTGGGATGGAATACGTCCTGATGGGGTCCATTATCATGCAGATCGTTGGCATTTTCCTTATATACTACTCGGTTGTTAAATAAGTTAAAAATAAAATAAAAACGAGTTATAATGGATTTAAAAAGTGATAGGATGACAGACAGAGGTGCAAAGATAGTCAAGAAATGGAAGGTAATCAAACTCGGGCGAGAGAGAAGAGAGACTTTTCTCCAAAAATTTATTGAGAGAATAAATGAGAAACTACCAGAATCAATCAAAATTCTCGAAGAGGTGTCTTTCGAGCAGGGAAGAGAGGATGGTGAGAGGGTGTCGAAGGAGTTGAACCTCAAAGGGGTTGACGACCTGATAGAGACTGTTTTCATGCTCCATGGTGCAAGGGTTGAAGTGAGTGAGAGGGAGTCAGAGGATGAGACAAAAAGAATAATCCTCCTCGAAATTGACAGATGCCCCATGATTGGTGGAATTACCAATAAAAACTCCTGTAAGGCATACATAGGAGGTTTAGCAAGCTCTATGGGATATAATTCCGAGATAAGAGCTAAATGCTCTTACGAAAGTGAGAATGAGGATAGATGTTACATCATCGTGAATCTAATTCCGAGGACAGCAATGGTCGAAGATTGAGGACTGAGGATTGAGAATTGAAGATATACAGGGTGGATAGAGAATCTAATTAAGGAGATGGAAAGACAAATAAGGAAAGGATTAAAAACAGTATAAAAATAGTAATTAAAAAATACTTAGAAAACAATAAAATCGCAATATTATGTGTCCATCATACAATTCTATAAACCTCTGTTTTAAAAAAATTGGCATGAGAGTCGAAAAATTTTCATTCATATCATGTGATTTAGAAAAACTTTATATAGAGTAAGTATAATGATAATCGTGATAAGAAAGGGAGGTGAATAGAGGATGGTTAGGAAGGATGAGAAGGCTGTTTCGCCAGTGATCGGCGTTATACTGATGGTGGCAATAACCGTCATTCTCGCTGCAGTAATCGCCAGCTTCGTCTTCGGGATGGGGAGCAATGTGAAGAAGACATATGTTGTTTCTGCGACTGCTTCACAGCAGGATACAGATATAGTGATAACTTACCAAGGAGGTCCCGACCACCAGTCAGTATCATCCATTAATGTTACATGTACGCCCAGCTCTGGAAGCTCCACAACCGCTTCAACATCCAGTCCAAGTGTTGGAGATACACTAACTTGCAGTAATGTTGGAACTAGTGGAAGAGACCATGTGGTTGTAACCGCAACATTCGCAGATGGTACAACCCAGGTAATTCTGGACACCTACGTCTAAATCTTAAATTCTTTGTTTTTATTAAATTTTTAAAAATTTTTTATTGACGGTGGTTAGTTAATGAGGCAAAAAGAATTGGTTAAAAATGGGGAAGCGGTTTCACCCGTAATAGGTACAATACTCATGGTTGCGATTGCTATTGTGATTTCCACACTTGTGATGGTCATGAGTTACGGAATGGCTGAAAAAACAAGGCAATCATACATAGTGACTTTCCAACTTGTAGATCAGAAAGCAGATGATTTTACGATTCTATTCTATGGTGGCCCAGATATTGAATACCTCGAGGGTGTAAAGATGATGGTAGATGGTGTCGTTTATGTCGAGTACAATTCCACCCCGAATGTTGGAACTCAATGGTACTTCAAGGACGGGCAAACACCAACCGGTCCCGGAGCACAATCAGTAACAGTTTCTCTATCTCCTGGCAAGAATGATGATCATCTGATAGTAGTAGGGAAATTCCCAAATGATATTGAGACTGTACTAATAGATACATATGTATAATCTCCTCCTATTCAAAAAAACAAATAATTTGACAAGAGACTCCTCCAAAAAACAGATAAGAAAATATTAGTCAACACTTTTAAGAATGATTTTTTATCCGAGCATGTGTGTCTATATCTATGAAACAGAGATACGTCCTAACGATCATATTGATCCTTCTTTTAGTACCTGGAGTGAAATTTTTTAGATTATACGAGGATTACCACACCAAAATCGAAACTACACCCGAGCTTAGACTACTAAAGCCAACAAAAGAGGAAAAATACATTCTCTTCCCAGAATTCACAGTAGTAACAAAGAAACTTGGCATAGAAGATGTAATTTCCTCCATAATAATTATAAGAAAAGGTGATCATGAAAAGACAATCGTTAAATCGTATAAATTAAAAGAAGGTGATAAAACAATAATAAATTCAACAAAAATACCACTTGACAATTACGACAGCATAAACTGGGTAATAAACCTATATGGAAAACACTCGCTTACAAGCATCGCTAAAATAGAACTATTCAACAAAACATACAAACTAAGGTGATACAATGAATGACAAACGCATTATCTGGCTTGCGTTTCTAATTTTCCTTATTTTATGGTCTAATGATATAAAACTAAATGATGAATACCTAATAATAGGTCAATTAAAATCCGTTTCCAATCTAAGATTTGATATAACAGTTGGTGATATTTTCATATATCAAGGAACTCCTTACTTCACCTTTAAAGGGCTACATTATGCCTCCTTCAGCCATTCATTAGCTATCGTGTCTCTACCACTCTACATACTATTTAGCTTTATCTCCAATTACATATATTTCACATATTTTTTAAACTGGATGTTTATATTTACAATCGGCATATTATTTATGGGTGAATTAAAAAAACCAATACCGTTCTTAACTTTTGTCTTGGTTTCTGTAGCAATCTTATATACATACACACCCTTATTCAACCAGGAGGATTGGATACCTTTGTATTCCATCAAGCTTACAAACATTATTCTTGCTATTTCCACTGCTGTAATACTCACTCAACTTTTAGCCGACCTTCATTTACCTTCTAACACACAAAGGATATGCTTTTTTCTATTACTTTTTGCTACACCAATTGCCTATTGGACACTGACTGCCAAACACCATGCTTTAAGTGTTTTCATAATATCACTCGTACTTTTTTTGATCAACAGATATGAGAAAGAAAAAGATAATAAAAAACTACATCTTTTATTTTTGATTGCGGGTCTGCTCGTGTGGATTAGACCACTGGATGGTGTTACACTTATAACCTCTCTGCTGATATATAGCATATATAAAACCCACCATAACAGAATCCGAGAGTTCTTGATCAAAGTACCGATATATCTATCACTTTTTTTCGTCGGGTATCTCCCAGGATTTGTAATAGGTATGCACCTTTTCAATAATCCATTACCTCTCGAAATATATAGCAACCTTATCGCTGGAACGAGTTATGTAAGGTTTTCTAATTTAAAAGAGGTCATTTTCGAGTTTCCGTATATATTTGTGGGTATCAATGACAAAACCTTAGGTATTTTCTCATACTCGCCTGTTTTTGGACTATTATTCTCTAATTTGTTCCAAAGAAAATTGAAGATGTCTATTAAACAGACTTACCACAATCTGAAAGACTTCGAGAAATTCATAGTGCTGTTTAGTACAATACTATTTTTGGTATATCTACCAACACTCAAATCAGGAGTTATAAATACAGAGATTCACGATTACAGATTCTATCTCCCTTTAATGCTCCCAATGGTGTTATTTCTCAGTAAAATATTAAAGAAACACCCCTTAGATTTCCTTAGTTTTTTGAAATACTTCCTTTTGAATTTTTCGATATTGTTTACTACGATAATCATATGTANAACAGTAACAAAAGCATCGTTTTACTTCTATTTCAATTACCTATACCTTCTCATCTCTTCGACCCTATTTGTGCTGTACATAATATTCGATAGATTCTCCATAGAAACCAAAACAGCCCTACTTTCGCTGAGTCTATTGCCTACTTCATTCATATTCATAGACAGTGTAGTCGGATACTACGGTCCCTTCGACATTCATTTTGTAATATCCCCGATAGATTATCTAATAAAGAGACTGGTCGTGTTCTTTGGCTGGATGTAATTGGCTAAACATTATACCATTCGTAACGATTAGACTTGAGGGTATCAACAAACTTTTCACATATGCTCGCTCACGAAACCAAAGCAAATATATATCGTTAGGTTAACCTAACAAAANATGAGAATCGAAACTTACCTCAGACTCGCTTACAAAGCCTACACGCAAGGAATAGAAGTTATAGGACCATCCTTCATTGCAAAAGAGCTTGAAATATCCCG